>JAIPFN010000210.1 GCA_021736615.1 Phycisphaerae bacterium
CTCGTTAAATAAACTCGTTAAATAAACTCGTTAAATAAACTGGTTAAATAAACTGGTTAAATAAACGAGAAAATAAGTAACTGATTTCATAATAAATAACTTATTTTTATTTGAGTAAATATAGTTCCTTCCTTTCTTTCCGGATTATATGTCAACCGGCTTTAATTTACAATTAATATTACGTTTATGAACAGCATTATCGAGGTATTCGCAGCGCAAAACGGTAGTGATATTTTGGCCATTTTTAGGATGGTGTTTTAATGTCTTAGAGGGATATGCCCAAACACCACTAATACTCCAAAAACAATCACAATTACTCCTGTAATTTGGTGGAAGATATAAACATGCTTTCCCCACAGTATTTTTGAGCGAGCAACCAAAAATCGATAGATAATAAAATTACTCTTTAGACTTCCACATATAAACAGAAATAGCCCCGCTACTATTATTAAAATTCCCCATAGTAAGTGCATTATATTCTTCCTTTTGCATCTTGTTTTGAATTATTTTATGTCAAGACTGGTTATCAGTTCTTTGACGCAACTATTGCGACATTCACTCTACACTCATTTTTTTGACTCTTTCGTCGCTGAGGACGGCGGTTCCCGCATCGGCCAACAGAGCACGGTCTTGATTGGTGTATGTTGTCTCTTCAGCAAAAATCTTGATGTTGTAGTCGATTTCTTTGGGATAACGCATGCCAATCGTTAGGATATGGATGCGGTCGTCTCTGAGTACATAACGGATGGCCGCACCGGGTAGACTTTCCCATTGCTTTTGACCATTACCTCCGAGCATACCTGCTCCCAGGACTTTCATTGCGACGATTCCCATCTTCAGATCATGTGCTTTCGCAAGGCATGCATTACGAAGCTCTGTCGTTCGAGGAGAAAAAAGCCTGCTGTACCCGCGAGGCAGGTATCCATAAGCAAGCATACAAAGGTCAAATCCACCTGATTGGATCAAAGCTAATGCCTTGTCGAAATAGTGGTGAGCGGAAAAGCCCACGAAACGGACCAAACCCTTGTCGCGTGCCTTGGTGAGTTCTGCCTGGACTTCCATGCATTGTTCGACAGTCATTTGCTCGACACCGGGTGTTCCGTGAATCAAAATAGCGTCGATGTAATCTGTTTGCAATTCCTTCAGATTCATCTCAACCTGACGAGTGGCCTCGCCCTTGGGCACTTTTGTGAAGCGTCCGTCTGGTTTGGATAGGTCCCAGAAATCCACCTTGGTCGTTATAAAGACATTGTCACGAACATCCTTCAAAGCTTTTCCTATAATCGCCTGACTGTCACTGTAGGTATAGCTGATGGCGGTATCAAAGTACCGAACTCCTTTATCGTAGGCGTAGCGTACTAGTTTTATTCGGTCCTCGGTTGACAGGGTATTTCCGGATTTTGTTGGAAGAGCAGCGCCACCATATCCCAGTCTCGGCAGTTCAAGGCCGGTCTTTCCAAATACACGGCTGGGTATCTTACTCGTCAGCCTGGACTTCTTATCTTCAGTTTCTGCACCTTCAGCAATATTTGCTACTAAAATCCCAGCAGACGTTGATTGGGCTGCAAGCTTAAAAAACTCACGCCGCTTAATATCATTATTTTTTCTATTCATTGCAACACTCCATCAATTAGCTTCCTTATCTACTTGTTTCTATTTTAGGGTTGCCTCGCAGTGAGGATATCGATAATCGGCATCATCATTCGTTGACACTTTGACAGTTGATTCATCCTTCAGTGTATACAGGTAGAGTGACGGACTGGCATGATAGACAATCACCGCCTCGTCCTTAGTCCAGCGTGGATAAGCAAACCAGCGATTCGTCCCCTCTTCATTTGCGAACGGCTTGAAATTTGTAATGCTGAGTTTCTTAGCGTCGAAATCAGCGAGGTATAACGTGCGCCCTATGTCTTTATACTGAAATCCCTTCTGATACTCGAAACAAATCTTCTTCTCACTTGGCGATATGCTGATGCGATCCAGCAAACCTTTCTTAGCCAGTTCGCAACCTATACGTTCAAATTTCGGCTTGAGCCTATCATTAGGTGTCATTAGGTAATAACCCCATCCCTGTTTAGGATGATTACATTGCACAAGTATCCTTCCGTCAGTAAGGCAGGAGTAGGCCCAGGTGTGGTAGTTTTTATCGGTTAACGCAATCTCCTGACCGGGCTTGTTGCCCACTTTGCTCGCCATCACGTAGAAGCTAAGCTTGTCGGGATGCCTGCGATTCCAGATTGGTGTATTGGTTCCATCTCGCGTCCAGGTCTGATTGAAATCCGTGTGCATGCCGTCGGTTAGCGCATGCAACCCCGTTCCGTCAACACTGATTATGTGTATCTGGGTCTTCCAGTTAGTCACCACAGGGTCGTCCTTCAGTCTGCGAAAGAACACGAGCATATCCCCGGTCTTGGACCAAGAGGGCTTAAAGTCCTGATGTCCGCTGGTCAGCGGTTTTCCTTCGAGCGTACCGTACGTGTTCACATGGATCTCACCATTCATAAAATATGATCCTCGGTATCCGGTGCTCGTTATCTCACTCGAAGTCTCCTCTATCTGTTCCTTGGTTTGGCCTCCAGATCGCCGTAGGACAGTGGCAATTTGTGGTCGAGTTGACTGTATCCTCTTTAAATCCAATTGAATCTTCAGCTTTACGGCAACATAGTGGTAGATGCCTTCCAATCCCGTATCCCATTCGCTGATCACTGTATCCAGGGCGGTCTCTCCTCTGCTATTCCTTGCATTCACCTGTATGCCCTTGTTCAGAAGCAGCATGACAGTGTCCCGATGGCAGAAAAAGGCAGCAATATGCAGGGCGGTTGATCCATCATAGGTATTTCTGAGGTTTACGTCTGCTCCCTTTGCAATCAGTAATTCTGCTGCTTTAGTTTGGCCCAACAATGCTGCCACCATCAAAGGCGTATTACCACCTGAAGGTTCCCTACTATCAACGTCGATCCCCGCCTCCAGGTTCTGCTTGATTGCCTCGATGTTACTGTCTGACGCTGCCTCCCAAATATCGATTTTCGGCGTTGCAGCAACCGCGTCCTTAGACTGTCCAGAAACAAAAACCAATGTGAAAATCAGAATCAATACGTTAATCTTATTTATCACAATATTTCCTTATCAATATTCCTACTTTATTACCTTGTTATTATTTCAATTAGTTTTATCATCACCCGACTGGCCACCAGCTTCTCGGAGAAACTCGGCAATGGCAAGCCTGTTCTTACTTTCGGAAAATAGCTCCAAGGTTGTGGCATCCAAAGGGGTAAAGCCTTTCTCATCTATAACATTAACCTTTGCTCCAGCATTAATCAGTTGCCTTGCTATTTCCACACGTCCAAAAGCGGCTGCCCAATGCAGTGGTGTCCCACCGTATTCATCCTTGGCTTTGGCATTGATATTGGCTCCCTGGTCGATAAGAAATTGACTAACCTCACGCTGATCGGACAGGACTGCCATGTGCAAAGATGTTGCTCCGGAAGCGATAATCCCTGGCGCCATGAATACAGTGTCAATATCGATCCCTGCGAGGAGATTTTGTTTGATAGCTTCCAGGTCTCCATTAGATGCAGCGGCCCAGATATTCGTTATGGGCCGCTGTGAAGGTTCTATCGTCGCAGGATACTCGGATATCACAGGCGGTAATAATTCCATTTCAATTATTTCAAGCCCTGCTTGCTTATCTAGAGTGTGATACCAGATAGAATCGAGAACCAGATAAGAAGAGATCTCCGGCAAATTGTCCCTAATCTCGTCAAGCGTCGGATCGAGCTGGAAATCTTGGAGGTCTAAAAGCACCTCAAAGCTTTCTTTACTATGAAATTTAGTTGCTGGTTGAATGATTCCAAACCGTCCAGCGAATCCACCACCGGGATATCGAACAGTAACACCAAAGTACACATTATTACTGGAAGCAATATATCCTTTTACTTTCAAACGAGAATAGGGCTGAAGGACCACCGGCGGCTTATCACCACGGGAGACCTCACATGCCGCCATGTAGCAGGTAAACCCCTTGTGGGTAGTGGTTGGAATCGCCCTAAGTCTTGCAGCTTTGTTGGTTGTCTCAGGTAACCATTCGCCGTAAAGTTTCTCTTTCTCGAACTGGAATTGACTCTTCCACCTGCTAACCGATTCGGGAATAGGAACCGGTTGCATATCCCGGTCATCGGCAGTGACAATCCGGTGTTTGGCCGGTACGTCAACGGTAATATTATCACTGATTCGTTTTATCCGAACTTTTCCTTCATTGACATTCAAAATAGTGGATGCCGCCTCGGTTTCTACCTCGAATTGAGTGCCTACCACTTCCAGCATGGCAGTCTGAGTGTAAATGAGTATTGGCTTACCTGTCGGTTGAGGCTTCGCGTTGACAAATATTTTGCCTTCCTTGATATATAGGTTCTTTTGTCCGTACTCTGAAAAGGTAAGTGTTGAGATTCCGGAAATTGTCACAGTTGAGCCATCATTGAATTCGAATTCAAACCATGAGTCAGGTGCCTTACCCTCGATAGTTCCCCCCGACAATTCTTTCCCTAAACTCAAATCATAAGAGACTCTACCTTGGTCGCCTGTCCATTGCAGGGCCCCGCTCAATCCCGTAATCGTAGCGATCTTGCGTTCAGTTTTTGCGAAGAAGAAGCTAGCCGTAACACTTAGAATAATTATAATGACTGCTGCGATAGCCGATATTAATCTGTGGTTGCGGGTGATTCGAAAACGTTGCAGGGCCGACGAGCTTGAAGAGATTACATATGGCGCAGCTGTATCTTGTTCGGTTTCAGATACCTCCAACGGCTGAACAAAGCCACCGTTAAGTAACTCGGTAAGATGCTGATCCATGATACACCGCCTCGCAAAGACCTCCGCATTACCCGGAGACTCAGCCAACCAGGCAAATAATTCCTTTATTTCGATGGCGTCAAGACTCCCATCGAGATATCGGTCGATTTGTTGTCTGTGGTCTTCCATTAAGCTTTCTCCGTACTCAAGCGACGGTCAATACACTCTCGCAAAGCGGAACGGATACGAAACAGCAGCACCCCAATGGCGCTGGCAGACTTTCCCAGTAGCTCAGCAATCTGTTTCAGCTCCAATCCTTTTTCATAGCGTAGCAGCAACACTTTGCGTCCTTCGCCGCTGACCTTTTCTACACAGTGAGCCAGTGCATCCTTTATGTCCTGAACATGAGGGTCGAGGCGTTCAAACGCATTCGAGACCTGGTCGATCGCATCGGTAAGCATCAAGTCTCGATCACGATACTTTTTCCGCAAGTGGGTCCAGACGACTCGACGGGCAATTCCCAATGCCCAACCGATAAATGGCTGATTCGAATCATAGGATGCGTATCGGTCAACAATCACAAGTGCTACTTCCTGAAGCACATCTTCCGCTTCCGCAGACTCACGGATAAAGCTGCGAACGAACCGCTCCACCGAAGGTTCTGCCCGAGTCCAGTCAATGGTCATTTGCTTGATTTCTTTGTCATTTGTCATATCAATAGTGTATTGTCGTTTTCTCAAAATACATTACAGAAAAACACGAAAAAAAGAGCTTGGTAGACGAAGCGTTTATAATGCCGCTAAGTCTACCGTTTAGATAATCCCGTACATCGCAAAATATGTATTCTCATAAACTCTTTTAGGGTATAGGTTTATAAAGAACACGCATGAGCGTCATTGACAGTACTGATATTTTAGCATCTTGGATCTATAAAAATAAATTGGTTTACATTGATAAGTTGTATCTCATCATATGGCATTGCCAAAAAGCTTTGCAAGACAATTCATCATTTACCATTTAGGCGGGGGGTATAGTAATTTAGAATTACCAAAACAATCAAGAACACCCTTGTTTTTAGCGCACAAGAGAGTATTTTTGATATTTATTAATGAAATGAAGTGTGCCCTATGTGTGCCCAAGTGAATTATTAATTATCGACAGATGGATGTAAGTACAGTATATTAAAGCACTTACATAAATATAGTAAATTGGAGGCGGGGGGATTCGAACCCCCGTCCCGTGACATTTCGGGCAAAGCGTCTACATGCTTAGTCGCTTATTTAAATTTCGCGTCAAAGAACGTCCAGCGACAGACTTTCTTATCAGCTATTGAACTAAAGTTTCGTCTTTGCGTCGCTCAAATCCGCTCGGACTATCCTGCTAGTTGGCGCCCTTAACATTCCCGCAGGAAGGAAACGCTAGGACGGGTTGCCATATTAGGCAGCCATGCGCAACTGAGAGTTGCCAATTAAAATTAATTTGCCGGGATGATTAGCCAGGCCAACCGACATCCTGGGCATGCAACTTAACCGTCTATCTGTCCGGTCGATGCCATTCGCCCCCGAATTGTAAAAGAACGCACATATTATACGATAAAAATCGACATTTACAAGCCCAAAACAACAAACTTTTGAGAATACTGCCGCTTGATATACTCCTCTGATATGATATACTGCTGAAATACTAAAAAATTCAATAAAAAACGAAGGAATATCAAAATGAAGCCACTATTAATCGTAAACGGTGCGGTAGGGCGTATGGGTAAACGTATTATTGCTCTGGCAGCCGAAAGTGAACTTTTTGACATCTGTGCCGCCGTCGATATCCCGCAGTCTCCCGATCAGGGCAAAGACGCCGGCCTCGCTGCCGGTATCGGTGAGATCGGTGTAGCTATAACGTCCGAATACCCGGCGACTGCCGATGTTATGATAGATTTCTCGCTGCCCGAGGCAACCGATGTCGTTATCGACTATTGCGTAAAGGGCAACGTCGCACTGGTACTGGCAACAACCGGTCTAAGCGAGGCCCAGGTAGACAAGCTAAAAGTAGCCGCCAAGACTATCCCAATCGTCTATGCGACCAATATGTCCGTCGGCATGAACGTTTTGTTCGCAACCGTCGGCAAGGTGGCAAAAATGCTCGGCGAAGACTACGACATTGAGATCACCGAGGCCCACCACCGCTTTAAAAAGGACTCGCCAAGCGGGACGGCTCTTTCGCTGGCAGAAGAGATCGCAACGGCAACCGACCGCCCGTTCCCGGGCTGTCTGGTACACGGCAGAGAGGGCAAAGAAGCACTCCGCGAAAAAGGCACGATTGGGATGCACGCGATAAGAGCAGGCGATATAACCGGCCAGCACAGCGTAATCTACGGCGCACTGGGAGAAACAGTAACGATATCCCACAACGCCCACAACCGAGACAACTTCGCAAGGGGAGCAGTAAGAGCGGCAAACTGGATAACAACCAAACCAGCAGCACTATACTCAATGAAAAACGTACTGGGAATAGAATAGAGGATTTAGTCATGAAAAAAAAGCTAACCATTGCAACATTACGGAAAGAAGCATCGCAATTTTCAGTCGAAGAGTCAAAACACAATGAGCCATTGCTATACGGTGTAACTGACGGAAAAGCTGTAGGCACTTATTTAGAGCACAAGTTTCAATCTTATCTCCATAAATACTATGAGTATATAGAAGGCAGTTCTGCAAAAGGAATTGACTTTCCTGAGTTATTGGTAGACATGAAAGTAACTAGTATCAAACAGCCGCAATCCTCATGTCCGTTCAAGTCAGCAAACCAAAAAATTTATGGTTTAGGCTATTCACTTTTAGTATTTGTCTATCAGAAAACAGATTGTCCCGATGATAAAACCGCGAAACTTAATATCCTTCATACTGTTTTTGTAACTGCTGAAAGAACTGCGGATTACCAGACTACTACTGGGCTTAGAAAAATTCTTGAAAACAACGGAAACAAAGATGATATTCAGGCTTTTCTTTTAGAAAGAATGCTGCCGGTTGACGAAATTGGGGCGAGTGCACTTTCTGAAGAAATACTAAGTAATAAACCTGAGATTGGATATCTAACTATTTCAAATGCTCTACAGTGGAGACTTCAGTATAATCGAATTATCAAGGAAGCTGGTAATGTAAAAGGGATATTGAAAGTAAAATGACAACAACCGTAAAATCCAAAATAATAATTGAATTTGGGGACTTCCAAACACCATTGTCTCTAGCTGAGCAAACGGCTGAGGTTGTATTAAGCCTATTTTCTGAACCCGATACGGTCATAGAGCCAACATGTGGTTTGGGGAATTTTTTGAAATCTACGGCAAAAATACGACCGGAGATCAAGGATTTCATCGGCTGGGAGATCAACCCAGAATATGTCAAACTAGCTAAAGATAATCTTTCTGAGTTTAATAATCGAGCTGAATTTAAGATTCAACAGCAGGACTTCTTTAGCATTGATTGGAAAAAAGTAGATGAATATTTTTCATTCCCATTATTATTTATTGGCAATCCTCCATGGGTTACAAATACTGAACTCGGTAACCTGGATAGCTCAAATTTGCCAAATAAAAGCAATTTCCAGGGATTCTCTGGCTTTGAAGCGATTTCAGGGAAAAGTAACTTTGATATTTCTGAATGGATGCTTATAAAAATTGCCGAGTATATTTCTAACAAAGATGCGGCTATGGCATTCCTTGTTAAAACATCTGTTGCAAGAAAATTGTTTTTACACATCTGCAAAAACAAACTGGCCATAGAAGGCACTGCTATATATCATATTGATGCAAAAAAACATTTCAATGTTAATGTTGATGCCTGTTTATTCTATACAAAAGGAGTTAAGTATAAACCGGCTAGGTATAATTGTAAGGTACACGAATCACTGGAAGCTAATACCTGCAAACTTATTGGGCAAAGAAATGGGAAGTTAATTGCCGATATTAAACTATACGATAAACTAGCGGACATTGATTCGGGTTGCGAACTAACTTGGAGATCCGGCATAAAGCACGACTGCTCAAAGGTGATGGAGCTTAAAAAAAATAATTCAAATTTCGTTAATGGCTTTAATGAAGAAATTAGGATATCGGATGAATATCTTTACCCTATGTACAAAAGCTCGGATATATCAAAGGATTCATTGGATGAACCTCGAAAATTTATGATTGTCACCCAAAAACGAGTAGGGGAAGAAACAAAAAGTATAAAAGTTACGTCACCCTCGACGTGGGAATATCTTCAGACGCACTCTTCATTGCTGGATAAAAGAAAAAGCAGTATATATAAGAAGTCGCCACGCTTCTCGGTATTTGGGGTTGGTGAATATAGCTTTGAGCCTTGGAAGGTGGCTATCTCAGGCCTGTATAAGAACACTGTTTTTTCACTAATTGGACCATACCACTCTAAACCAATAGTTTTTGATGATACATGCTATTTATTGTCATTTGACAGTCAAGAAAAAGCCTCCTTCGTCTATGAGCTATTGACCTCATCTATCGCAACAGAATTTATTCAGTCCATAGTGTTTAAAGACAATAAACGGCCAATAACCGTAGCCTTGTTAAAACGAATCAATATTATGAAAATAGCCGAGCACCTTGGGTGTATTGACAAATACAATTATTATTTCTCCAAGACAAATACAAGTCAAAAGACTCTATTTGACAAAGCTATTTAAAAACTTTGCAGTTAAAATGAAAAACGTACTCGGAATCGAGTAAACCTTCAAAAGTCATGTGGGTTTGTTGTCGATATGCTGGTATCAGATTTTGAAATGCGAGTAGTAATCCTTTGGGAAGATGAAAATTAGATATTATCGCAGATTAATTATGGTATTGTTTTTTGCGTTTGCCGCTATTTGCGGTGTTGCATTTGGCGAGCGTCCTTTGTTTATGGAAAACGATCCTAATCTTGCCGTTAGCGGCCAGGAGCAAGGTAAACCATCCGGCTTGCAAATCGGCGGCGGAGTTCTTGTTACCGGCCGGCCCTATAAAGACATAGATTCACGCGTTCTCGGCATTCCGTTTATAATGTATGAGGGCAAGGACTGGTCTTTTAAGGGTACGCGGTTCGATTATAAACTCTCAGAGCAGGGGCCTGTCACGTTCAAGGGTCTGCTTCGCCTTCGCACCGAAGGCTATGACACAGATGACAGTTCGGCTTTACGAGGTATGGATGACCGCGAAGTAACACTAGATGCCGGTTTGAGTTTGGCTTTCAAGCGAAGATGGGGGACCGTGCGATTTGAGGCGTTAACAGACACACTGGGCAAAAACAATGGTCAGGAGCTTGCGATAAGCATTAGTAAGCCAATATACGCGCCGTACAATCTCAAGAAACTTTTCATCGCCCCCTTCGCCGGCGCCGAATGGCGAACGACCTCGCTAAACGATTACTACTACGGGGTCAGAGTGTGCCGGGATAAACCGGATTGGAATAGAGATTGAAAGTATCTTACGAGGAAAATTTAGCCAATTACTTCGGCCTTCAGCGGAGGGGCGGTTGCGGTAACGCAGCTGTCTTGAGCGACCGCGGAAAGGGTAACGCAGGCCAGCCATTGAGCTCCGAAATCACCACTTTTGTGTGCCGATCCTGTTCTGACCTGGAGAAGGCAACATCGCACGTACCGTTAAAGGCAAGGTACGTGCGGACACGGCGGAGTCGTAGA
>JAIPFN010000211.1 GCA_021736615.1 Phycisphaerae bacterium
GACCCTTGACCGGCAGTACCAACGGGCCGGGTTTTTGGGGAGGCTCAGGTTTAACCGCCTCCAATTTGACAACTTCAGGGCTTTTTGTCGTCGACGGTTTACTGTCGACATTTGGAATATCAAGCAGTTCCCTGGTTAACCCATCGTCACCGTCGGCAATCTTCAGTGCGTCCGAATTGGTTTTTGCGGCATTGTCCATCTCAATAAGCTCTGCAAGCTGCGATTTAAGCTGATCATCGTATAACGCGACATCTTGCGAACCGCTGCCGGGCTTGACCGCTTCGGCAAGTCTGCATATATGCCTGAGCGCTTCTACCGAAGATATAGACTTATCGACCAATACCAGATCCATGGCAAACCTGATACGCTGGAGCGGATCGGTAACATCGATCGTTTTAATATAAATATCTTTGTCATACCTGGAAGCTATAATCGTACCTGAACGGCTGTTCGGATGCTGCCGGTATTTGAAGTTCAAATTCGGATCAGTGATCTCTCCGTCAGGATCAAATTCTATCTTTGGTTGGGCAGGTTCCGGCTTGATCTCCGGAATCTTTACAAGGAGCTCTTCAACGGGCTGATCAACCTTAAGCTCCTCCGGCAGATTATCGTGATGGTCGACATGGATCACCGCGGCACCGTCTTCTTTTATACCGCCTGCTTCCATTATAAGCGAAACAAGCGACATCTGGTCGCTGCGAAGCTCGTACACGCCGGGGTTGGCTACCGCACCGGTTATCGATACCTTCGCAGTTCGATACTCGCGAATATAGCCCACTACCGAAGGACGGTTAATACAGTACCTGGGATAGTACGCTTTAATGATCGACTGTTCCAATTCCGAGACGGTCATGCCCTCTGCCGGAATTTCGCCGATGATCGGAAGTGTTATCTTGCCGTTTTCAAATACACGGCAGAAATGTCCCATAGAATTAATGGGCGAAGTATTATACTCGGCGGTCACTGCCTGAAGTACCTGGGGCATCTGTATCTCGAGCATATCGCCACGGGTTATCCGGTAAAGACCGGATGAACTTTTTGAGTTGACAAGAATGTCAAGATCCAACTGCGGCGCAATAGGACCGGCATTCTGGAAAACAGCGAGTTGCTGAGAGGAAGGCAAGGTAACATTATCACCGCAACCGCCTAAAAAACACACAGACAACACAAAAAAAGCGGCGTAACTATACCTACGAATATCTTTTATTCCAAGGTTCACTTATAGTTCTCCCGGTCTGAAAGACGGCCATCCCCAGCCATTCTAACAAACAAAACACACAGCTTCCGTCCATTGAATGCTTTAACGATTATCGACTAAATATCATATGCAACTAATAAGATTATACCTAAAGCTGCCTACAAAAGCAAGTCTAATCTATTAGTGGTCCAGCGATCGGAGTACCTTTTTACAGGTAAATAGTCCTGTGTCCGATAAGAGAGCATCGCAAAGACACCTAATCAAATTCAGGAAACCAGAATTGCTAATTATAATGTTTAAAAATCTAAGAAAAATAGAAAATTTTTATAGAAGCAACAGGATAAAGCTGAAACTGACCGGGCAAAATTCATATTTAAGCCAGACAATCGTATTCAGGCACAGATGTAAAATTCCAGATGTATAATGCAATTATACAGCATGTAACACCCCGGCTTTACGGCGGGAATCATTATTTATTCTCAAACCAGCCAATCGGCCAGTTTAAGTTTGCAATCATAAGGCGCACAAAACTCGCCGCATATACTTTACATAAGCGGCGAGTATATTAAAACTAATCAAAACTAATCTTGAACACTCGGCAATACTCTTCAATATTGACGTAAAAGACTACCGCCTCGATGTCCTTAGGAAAAATTAGAACCAGATCGGGCTGCGAGGTCTTGGACGATAAGGTACCAGAATCGGTCTGGCCGGAGGAGTAGCCGCCGGAGTCGGAGCCGACATTGACGGGCCACGGCCAATATCCAGAGGATCGGCGACACCAAATTCGATCGCCTTAATCGGTGACAGAGTAAGATCAAACGGGTTTAGAAAACCATCTGTCTCCACCGGATTGCGGGCAGCGAATGCACTGGCAACAAACGGCAATACGACCGCCGACAATACGACAACCGCCAGTACTAACTTCAAAGATACCTTACGTTTTCTGATATTCATACTTCTCATTTTCTTCTCCTGTGTAAAATTATTAACACCATCGAAATTATTATTTTTTATTTAAACTGCTTCGGCCTCATGGCCGTATCCTTAATTCATAATTATCAAACTGGCCAATAGGTCAGCTTGGAATTGTCATCTGCCTGTCTGCCAGTTTCCTGAAATCGCCGCGAAATCAAGAATGTCAACTTTGCCGCTATTATCAAAATCTGCCGTAAGACAACAATTCGTTTGACACGAAGAAAGCCATTGACCGGCAAGAACTAACAAATCTGACGGTCCGACAAAATCGTTTAAATCAGCATCGCCGTTTATAACCGATGACGACAAAGCCATCAGCATATTACCTGCATACCAATACATCTCATCTAAGGGGGTCGCTTGCCAAAGATAACCATATACAGTCGCGACAGAATCGGCCTGAGAGCTATCAAAGTAAACCCCGCTCATCAAAGCCTGATACAATGCCGGCATATCAGCATCAGAGGCAGCGACCGGTGAATATTTCTCAGCGGCCTGTAAAGCCAACATACAAAAAGCCGCATCCTGCGTATAACCGTGATAGCCTTCAACCCCAGGCTGCAATCTGTCATAAAACCCACCCTGATAGGGGCTTTCTGTCACCTGCACGTTGCCGATCAATTGAGGCAACTGGGCAAGGCTTACGCCATTCCAGAAAGAATCACCGGTTTTGCCCTGAGGGATAACCGGAACCGACGGATCAAGGCCCGTATCTGTCTGGGCCAGTGCCCACGTGCCGGCACCTAAAGCCAACACCGGATAATAATTCGTATCATCAACCTGGGCCAGGTAATAACGCAGCATATCACGCCATATAAGCTTATCTGCCGCATTGACGCCATAAGCGGCAACAACATGATGAGCCATATAAAAAACAGCCGAAGACGGGTCGATACTCCCATAGTAGTCAGCATAATCCTGAGTCCCGGTTGTATCTTCCTTTATCCATCTGTAAAAATCCTGGGCCTCAAAAAGATATTTGGAGTCATCTGAAATCTCGCCCAACCCGACAAGAGCGAAAGCTTCATCGGCATAATAATTGCCCCCAGCTTCGAGGATAATATAATCCCCCCCGGCCTCGGCGGCAGCAAGAACATCTGCATCGCAAGTGAGTTTATAGGTATCTACAAGACCGGCAACGATGCCGCCTGCATAATCAGGCTCATCCGGCCAGGAGCCATTGACAGCCTGATCGACTACCAACCTTGCCGAAACAGCCGCAAGAGCCTCACCGGTCGTAGCAGCGGAGACAATGCCGCAAAGACCGATAATAACCGCCCATGAAATGTAAAATGTACTTTTCATTACACCCAAACCATTAAACTTAAAACCCGCGTCTAATCGCAAAACAAAGCCTACGAACGTTTCCTTCTCAATACAACCAGGCTGCCTAGACCTAACAGGCTAAGCGTCATTGGCTCAGGAACATAAGAAGAACCAAACTCATAATTATCCCAAGTAGTTGACGGGTTATTATGAGGCCAATCCTGCAATGCAGGAGAATACATTGTAGAAAGACCAAAGCCCACAAGACTTTCATAATCATCGCGACTGGTCATACCAGCATTGGTGCCATCAATATAAAAATGGATCTTACCGTCAACACTTGACAACTGCATCGTAAGTTCATGCCATCCATCGATTCTTGCTATCCCGGTCGAAGCGATATCAGGTCCACCAGTACTATTTGCATTGGCGTGGTAGTAGAAATCGCCTGTCGACGCGCCTGCACCAAACTGGACATCTGTAGAGCCTGAAACAGCAGATGAATCCGGAACTGCAAACATCTGACCTGCACGGTGCAGCGAAGAATCGTAAGATGCTTCGAAATCAAAACCTTCATCATAGTACATAACTCTGACCCAGGGATTATATTCTTTTGCCATAGCCGCTTCATCATATCCAACAGGGTTTACGTCTGCAACAAATACACCGGTGCTCGTTGTATCAGCAGCAATAACCCTCATAGCATTGCCGCCCTGATAACCGAAGTAACCGAACTCCATCATCACAGAGACGGGATTACCACCATTTTCTACATTGGTATCTGCCCAACCTGGTGCTAAGTCGCCTGCCCATGATGACTCAAAATCATACAGCACATGGGTATTGGTAGACAGCACAGGCGCGGCAATTGCCGGTGCGGCACAGACCGCAAATAAAACTGCGATCACAACACTAAAGCTTGTTACTTTCTTCATCATTTGTCTCCTATCTAAAAAAGTCGCTAAATTATTTCGATTACCAAACAACCTGAATATTTACAAAATATCATGGCCAAACAGCCAAGTAATCAACAATCTAAATTTAAAAAAATGAAAAGTCACAATAAATTTCGTACATTAACCGAAACTTACCACGTCCGAAAAAACCCTTCCGTTCCGTACCGAAACAGCTGTCTCCCAAAGGAAATCAGCTATAACAGCTTTGATGACATTGGTTTTTTCATCGACCTTTCGTCCGATTCGCAGCATAACAGCCGCATTTACTAACAGGCAAGCAAATCATCCATGCAGAACAACCTGCTTTCCCTTTGAAAGGAATTACCGTAAATAAACCTACGGCAATTCAATAGCATTATACGCTAACCAAAAAAGCATTCAACTGTGGAAACTACGGGTTTTTATGTTTTCGTCAAAAAATCGCAGCAATTACCTTGTAAACCGGCAATTTTATAGGACAAAAGCGGCTTTGGAAAATTACCAACATGGAAAAAATGTGATTTTCCTGGATAAAAAAAAATATTTATAACTGAAATTGTTAAGTTTTTAGTAACAAGTCCAATGTTTTTTGTTCATCAGACTATATAATTTACGCCTGAACGGCTATATATCTTTCTACTATAAGCTATACGCTTTTTCTCTTTTTCCCTGCCGCACAGGAGGCATAGCAGATTTAATCGCCCCGCACCTTTCTACTAACCAAACCTATATTTATCGCTTTTTTAACCAGGTCAACAATGTTATCGACTCCCAGCTTACGCATAAGGTGTGAGCGATGGTCTTCTATCGTCCTGACAGACCTGCTTAACTTATGTGCGATTTCGCTGTTACTTAGACCGTCGGCAATATGAAATAAAATCACAAGCTCTGACTTAGTAAGTTTCCGAAGAGAATGCCTGCCTGCTTCTAGTTGATCGCCGACAATCCGATTTACTGAATTTAATATCGTCGTATGGGTAAAAGGCTTTTCAATAAAGTCAGCCGCACCGTATTGAAGTGATTTTACAGCTAAAGAGACGTCCGCAAAGCCTGTAACCACCAACACTGCCAGTCCGGGGTCAATGATCTTTGCCTGCTTAACCAGGTCCAAACCGTCCATCTCCGGCATACGAATGTCCGTAACCAGCAAGTCGTACTTGCCAAGCCGGATTTCGCCCAGACATTTAACAGGCGATCTATAAACAGTTATATCTTCCGAAACTGCCGCCAAACTGCCCTGCAGCAGGTCAAGAGCAGACTCGTCATCATCAACTATAGCTATTGGATGATCGTTATTGTTCATAATAATCTTGTCAATGAAATCAATGCTTAAAATAAAGAATAAAAAATTCTAATCTAATATAATGAAAAGTCAAGGTATATTTGGGTGATCTGGTAAACATTAAACATGTGAGCAGTTTTATTTAGTGGCTGTGATTTGGGACAATTTGATCTGCCTGATTTTCGCAGCAGAATAACAATGAGCGTTTCCCGCTGGCCTGTACAGTTAAGCCCTCTAAAAAGTTTACCATAGGTTTACCGTTTCTATACCGGTTTTCATTTGCGAATTTTTATATGTCCGGTATGCCTTTTTTAGCCTCCGATTATCGGCTTTAAATTGGGTGAAAATAAGCTTTGAGAAAAAATAAAAAAAATTAAACTTTTCACTTGCAAATAATAATTACTCCTATATAGTAGTAAATACGAAAAACGAAAGGTTTTATTTATGGTAACTTTTGACAAATCAGATTTTGATACTATTGAGAAGTTTGAGGTGCTTTGCCGCCGAGCGGGACTTAAGGTTACACCCCAGCGAATCGCTGTTTATAAGGCCCTTTCCGGCTCGAAAGATCATCCGTCAGCCGACTCTGTCTACAAACTGGTTCGCCAGGAAATCCGCAACATCTCGTTTGATACTGTAAACCGGACGCTGTCGACGCTTAGTGAAATCGGGGCCGCTTTTGTTGTCGAAGGATCAGGAGATGTCAAGAGATTTGACGGCAATCTTAAATCTCACCAGCATTTCAAATGCGTTAAATGCAAAAAAATAATTGATTTTCACCATGACCCGTTCAATAATATTGAACTACCGGAAAGCGTAGAACAACAGTTTACGGTTTTACGGAAAACGGTACTGCTTGAAGGGCTTTGCAGGGTTTGCAAACCATTGACAGGTGACAAGTGCGAAAGTGACAAGTGATTTACAAATTGGGCATCGCCCGTTAATTTTTTCCATATAGAAAGGGAAATTATGAGTTTGAAGGGAAGTAAGACAGAAACAAACCTACTTACGGCATTTGCAGGAGAATCGCAGGCCAGGAACCGTTATACCTATTTTGCCAGTGCCGCTAAGAAAGAAGGCTTCGTTCAGATTTCGGCGATATTTGAAGAGACCGCCAACCAGGAAAAGGAACATGCAAAACGATTGTTTAAGCTGCTTGAAGGCGGCGAAGTCGAAGTCGCCGCCGCATTCCCTGCCGGTGTGATCGGTACAACTGTTGAAAACCTCAAGGCCTCTGCTGCCGGGGAAGATCATGAAACTACTGAGATGTACCCGGAATTTGCCAAGATCGCCGACGACGAGGGGTTCAGTGATGTCGCGAACATATTTCGCAGTATTGCCGTCGCCGAGCAGCGCCACCGGGATCGATACCTGGCCCTGGCCGCCAACATTGATAACGGTGCCGTGTTCAAGAAAGATGCCCCTGTTCGCTGGGTTTGCAGGAACTGCGGCTATGTCCACACAGACAATGAGGCTCCGGGAGCATGTCCGGCATGTGCTCACCCGCAGGCACATTTTGAGCTGGACGCATTGAACTACTAAATATGGCAATCAGCGATCAGCAGTCAGCAATTAGCTATGTGTGAATTCTTTGGTTTTATTAAATTTAAGTATTCGTCCCATATTGCCGAATCGTATGTATTCTGCTTACGGGGCGGTTTATAGTCTATAGTTTTTGTTAATTTACAGTCTTTAGATTGAGAGGATTGCTATGAATGAAAGAGATTCAGTTGTAACTATGAAGGGGCAGGGACTTGTTCTGCTCGGTAACGAAGTTAAGGTCGGCGACCTTCCCGACGATGTCACGCTTGTCGGAAATGATCTTAGCGAGGTAAAACTATCATCTTACCAGGGCCAGGTTTGCATCATATCCGTGGTTCCTTCGCTGGACACGCCTGTTTGCGATGTTATGACGCGGCGTTTTAATGAGGCCGCCGGCGAGCTTGCAGGAGATGTTGTGGTAGTGACAATAAGCACCGACCTGCCCTTTGCACAGGCCAGATGGTGCGGAGCGGCCAACGCCGAAAATGTAGTAACACTTTCGGATTATCGCGATGTCGCATTCGGCCAGACCTACGGTGTGCTTATCAAGGGTATTCGACTTTTAGCCAGGGCGGTTTTTGTTCTTGACACAGACGGCGTTGTACGTTATGAACAGATAGTTCCGGAATTGACAGACGAGCCTGATTATGACGCGGCGCTAAGAGCAGCAAAAGGTTTGCTTGCAGGGGCGTAAATAGTTTTTAGATTATGGTTTTTAGTCTTTAGGTAGGGATTCTTTATGAGGCCACTTGCTGAGAATATTTTTTCTGTTGGGGTGATCGACTGGGATCTTAAGCTGTTTGACAGGCTTATACCGCTGCCGGACGGCACGAGTTACAATTCGTACCTGGTCAAGGGCAGCGAAAAGACAGCTTTGATCGATACGGTCGATCCCAGACGCATTGATGATCTTATAGCCCACCTTATCGCCGCCGGAGTTGACAAGGTCGATTACCTGATCGCCCACCACGGCGAACAGGATCACTCCGGCGGACTTGCAGATATGCTGGTCTTATACCCTGATGCCAAGGTCGTCACTAACCCCAAGTGCAAATCCATGCTGATCGACCTGCTCGACCTCGAAGAAGAACAGTTCATTACCGTCGAAGACCGCGAGATTCTTTCCCTCGGCGACAAGACGCTTGAGTTCATTTATACCCCCTGGGTACACTGGCCCGAGACCATGTCGACATACATCAAGGAGGATCGCATTCTCTTTTCGTGCGATTTTCTGGGGTCGCACTTGGCCACCAGTGACCTATTCGTTTCCGATGAGCGGGAAATTTATGAACCGGCTAAACGTTATTTTGCCGAAATCATGATGCCCTACCGAAAACAGGTTTTAACCAATCTTGAAAAACTCGCCGACCTTGACATATCGATAATCGCTCCAAGTCACGGACCGGCCTATGATAATCCGAAATTCATTATCGACGCCTACGGCGAATGGGCCGGAGGTGAGGTCAAAAACCAGGTTGTTATACCATACGTCTCCATGCACGGCAGTACTAAAGAGATGGTCGATTATCTGACCGATGGTCTTATCGAACGCGGTGTGAAGGTTTTCGTATTCGAACTTGCAAAGGTCGACATCGGAAAACTGGCTATCGCACTGGTAGACGCGGCGACGATAGTTATAGGTTCGCCGACGGTTATCGTCGGGCCCCATCCGCACGCCGCCAATGCCGCCTTTCTGGCCAATCTTCTTCGGCCAAAGACTAAGTTCGCCTCGATAATCGGCTCATACGGCTGGGGCAGCAAGATGGTCGAACACCTTTGCGGTATGATCTCCGGACTAAAGGTCGAGCTTATCGAGCCTGTCGTCATAAAAGGAGCGTTGAAGAACGATGGTTTTGAGGCACTAGATGAGCTAGCCGAAAGAATCGTCGAAAAACACAAAGAAGCAGGAATTTATTAAATTATTATTTATTATTGATTATTTATTATTGTAACAATCGGCTCGGGGTCGATTAATTGGAACTTGAAAGGATTATTTTTATGGCTAAGAGACTTGATATTTATAAATGTTTGTTGTGCGGAAATATTGTCGAAGTTCTTACAGGCGGAGACGGTGAGCTTGTTTGCTGCGGTCAGCCGATGAAGCACCTTGCCGAAAGCACTGCCGACGCCGCAAACGAAAAACACGTCCCCGTAATCGAAATCATCGACGGCGGATACAAGATTACAGTCGGAAGCACACCGCATCCGATGGAAGAAAAACACTATATCGAATGGATCGAGCTGATCGCGGACGGTAAGGCTTATCGCCAATTTTTAAGCCCGCATGCACCTGCCGAAGCAACCTTCATGATCGACGCCGAAGACGTAAGTGCAAGAGAACATTGCAACGTCCACGGACTCTGGAAAGGATAGGGCTATGATCGGTAAGAAACTTCAGGCCGCCTTAAATGAACAGATAAACGCCGAGTTTTACTCTGCGTATCTGTATCTGTCGATGTCGGCGTATCTTGATACGATAAATTTTGCAGGGCTGGCCAACTGGATGCTCGTCCAGTTCCAGGAAGAACAGTTCCATGCAAAGAAAATGTTCGACTACCTCATCGAACGCGGCGGAAAGGTCACCCTGACAGAGATCGCCGCCCCGCCGGTTCAATGGGACGGTCCCGTTTCTGTTTTTCAGGCGACACTCGAACACGAACAGATGGTCACCAGAAGGATAAACGACCTTGTCTATCTTGCCCGCGACGAACGCGATAACGCCGTAGAGGTATTCCTGCAGTGGTTCGTAGGCGAGCAGGTCGAAGAAGAAGCAACTGCCGAAACTTTGCTCGGGCAACTGAAGATAGCCGAATCCAGCCCGCATGCGATGCTGATGCTCGACAGGGAACTGGCGGCAAGGGTATTTACCCCGCCGGTAAAATAGAAGCTATTATTAATGATTAATAATTATATTTTTGTACAAGGAGAACAGTTATGAGTATTACATTTAGTGCCGGTGAAATCTTTGAAATGGCCGTGGAACTTGAACGTAACGGCGGCAAATTTTATCGTCAAGCCGCAGAGAATTTCAGCGAAACAGGAAAAACCCAGCTTCTACTGAGCCTTGCCGAGATGGAAGATCAGCATGAAATTGCTTTCCAGGAAATGCGGAGCCAGTTAGCAGACACTGAAAAGGAAATTTCTACATTTGACCCGGACGATGAAGCTATTATGTATCTGCGGGCAATGGCCGACGGCCATGTTTTCGATACCAGTCAGGCACCTTCGGAAAAAATTACCGGCAATGAAACTTT
>JAIPFN010000212.1 GCA_021736615.1 Phycisphaerae bacterium
GTGTCCGGCGATACGGTTAAGTATCGGCAGAACAAAAGCAGCTGTCTTACCAGTACCAGTCTGAGCACATCCGATCATATCTTTACCTGCGATTACGATAGGGATTGCTTCGGCCTGAATTTCTGTTGGGGCTGTGTACCCCGTCGCCAGGATACCCTGGACAAGCTCATCAATGAGCCCAATTTTTGTAAATGACATTCTTTTTTCCTAAAAATAAATATTTTGCTGCCCAAACTCCTGTCCGGGCCAGCGGGCGTATTAGCAGGCCTGCTTACACAATGTAAGCCTATAATAAACCCGCATAACTACGTGTAAACGGGGATTCAGCCCATTTTTTGCATAAACTTACAGGAGATTTGACCTCATGACATGCAAGAAGAACCGGTCCGCCGGATACGATTAATCAAGATAATAACACAAACCACCAATTTTTGCAAGAAAAAACCAGAATTACCGTAGCGAGTAGCGGGGTGAGCGAGTTTATTTGGTGGCAAATTAATTTGGCTTTAAAGAACCGTAAGACGCCCACACAGAAGCGCGAGGGCGCAAGCCCTCCGAATAAAACCCTAAAAGAACAGTATTGATGCAAAAATAGAGATTCATCTCTAATGTACATTAATGACAATTTAGACGGACAATGAAATTGCGAAATCCGTACGTTCACAAGTGTTCCTGTTGAAATAGTTTCAAAATAAAGTTGGAAACCTTGAGTATTCGAGACAGATTTGATATTCTATTAGAAACTAGGCTCAGCGGCGTAGCTGGGCTAAGATATATAATGGTATATGGAAATCCTAGTTGAAAGGAGATATTGCCATGTTTTCATCAAATAAGATCCTGCTGGTCTTGCTGGTTATATGTATCTTTGGATCGGTGGCAATAGCTGAAACTATTAGGCCGGGTAAGTATGACTGTTTCGGCCGTGTAGTAAAAAAAGCCAATGGCGAGATCGCTGTTTTTTCTGGTTTTGGCTGTCAAACTTTTCCCGCAAAGCTTCATAAGCATCTAAGTCCCTATCTCGGTAAGTTTGTCAAGGTTGATTATACACGGATCAGAGACCAGGAAACAGGCATGATCACCTGGTTTGGCAGTCCTATCGGCAATATTGAGAAAGTTACTGTTATTGCCAACACTATAGATCAGTTGCCGGTAGTGGTCACCGCTGTCCCTGTTAAAAAAGTATACGAACTCTCCGAACCTGTAAAGGTTCGCGTTTCGATCACAAACAAAAGCAGCGAACCACGAAGCATACAACTGCGCGCTTCAGAAACGGTTTTATGTCAGGATTATCGCAGACGGCATGCACTTGAACCTGACGATCATTATCATGATCGGACGCCCTATGGTCTTGCCAAGGGTCCTTCTTATTCGCGAAATCTTAAACCGGGGCAGAAGATTCAGTTCACTGTAGTTTCTCAGCAAATGGCAGAACCAGGTATCTATCAACTTCTCTATTGTCTATCGGTCAGTGAACCAAAGCTCTACTGCCAGTCAGCGATTACGCAGGTAACCGTTAAAAAAGCCGAAAATAAGAACCAAGAGCACAAGGCTCTGAAAAAATGGCTTGGCATGGCCACTTTCAGTCAGCGCATCCGGATTGCAGAACGGCTTCTTGGTTTTGGTGATAACAGCGGAACGGAAGAAATACTCCGCCATTTGAAAGAAAATCAAGACTCAAAAAGACAATCCTATAATGGAGCGACCATCCGATTTGTTTGGCGGCATGGAGGACAGAAGGGCCAGGAGGTGATGATCTCTTTGATTAAGCGGCAAACAAGGCAGGACTCTGTGTGGGGGATGTTAGAGGGTATTGAAATGTCACCAAACCGAATTCAGTTGCTTCAGGACCTTTTGGCCTGTAGCAAGCCGACACGAAGAGATATAGCCGGGTGGGTTGACGAACCAAGGATATGCGATATTACCGCACGGTGGCTTGCAGGGTATACGAATGAGCGGGTGAAGTTTCCGATAAACGGATCACTGCAAGGAAGAGGTCAAGCGGTTGGTGCAGTTCAGAAAACACTGAAAGATGATCCGGAATCTTTCAATGTTTTGTCCAAAAATTACTGGTAAATATTCGCCTGTCTTTGATTGAAAAAGACGTCCTGAAGGCATTAGCAAAATCCCACGGGTTCCGCGGCCTCGGAGATTTCATCAGAACCAGGGCGTTAGCCATCAAATAATTTGACTTTGCGATCTATCGCAGGTAAAATTCTGTTCGTTTATGCAAATTGGGTTTAATCCCTTTTGCGCGTTTTAATGCGGCTTTTTAGATTGTTTACAGCCCGTAAACGCTAATCGCTAATTGCTAATTGCTAATTAAAGGAAAATATTGCCATGAAGAAAATTACCGTCATCCTAGCCGTCATCTTTGCTATCGTATCTGTAACCTGCGCCGCGGCCCCAAAAGCTGCCGACACCAAAAAAGCAAAACCAGCCGCCCAGAAACAGGATTTCTATGAGCTGCGGTTATATCGCATCGAGTCAGCCGAGAAACAAAAGATCGTAAGCACATATCTGGAAAAAGCCCTGCTGCCGGCACTGAACCGAATGTCGCTTAATAACGTCGGAGTTTTCACCGTCAAGGACTCACCCGAGGATTTCTCGATCTATGTCCTTATCACTTACCCCAGACTGCAAATGTTAGCCGGGGTCAATGACAAGCTCGAATCCGACGAGGTCTACAATAAAGCGGCCGCCGATTATTTCGCGCTCGGCAAAAAAGACCCCGCATACACTCGCATCGAAAGCCGCCTGATGAAAGCGTTCTCCGGAATACCCACAATGGAAATACCCGCACAGACAAAATCAAAATCACCGAGAATGTTCGAACTGCGAATCTACGAAAGCCACAACGAACACAAGGCCCGCCTGAAAGTGGACATGTTCAACACCGGCGAGATACAGGTAATGCGTGATACAAAACTCGCTCCCGTCTTTTTCGGTGAAACCCTCATCGGCAGCGACGTGCCGAACCTGACCTACATGCTTTCAGCACCCGACGCCGACGCCCACAACGAACACTGGAAAGCATTCATGGCTCACCCGGAATGGAATCGAATGAAAAACCTGCCAAAATACACGGACACAGTATCAAAAATAACAAAGACATTCCTGGTCCCAACAAAATACTCGCAGCTATAAAATAGCCAATACCGTAGGGGCACCCCTCGTGGGTGCCCAAAAAAACAAACTGCTATCTTGTCACTTGGAAATAGAATCGAACACGCGAACTTTTTCCCAGTTCGCTTTGTTCTTTTCAAGGAACTCGATGTGCTGTGAGTGCTGCTGGTACTGGTTTTGATATTTAAGATTCTCAAAGACGACGTGCAGTCCAACCTGGAAATCCAGATCGTTAACCGGCCGGTCAAGCTCTTTGGCAAGTTCCCCCGCCGCAAAGAAAACAACACCCGGATGATCCTTTAGATATGTATAACAATCGGCAACCAACCCCTCAATAGCCGCCTGCGAGGAGTCCTTCAAAGTAAAATAGACGTTATGAATCAGCATAAAAAAAGCCCTTTCGCTTAATATATCAACATACGAAAGGGCCTATTATTGTTTAAGCCGAGCATGCTTTCAAGTAAAATAAAATTGTTTACGCCAAAGGCGGTTTCCTTCGATATAGGTACAAGTGAATGCCAAATCAGCAGTCGCATATTAAGATATTTTTAATACTGTATGTTGTTACTTTCATAACTCGGTCAGGCCGATAATTAAAAATAAATAAATATTTTATTTTAAAAATTGTTATAATATGCAATAACGGCAATAATCGGTTGCGTCAATATGCTTGGTGTAGTTTAAAGTTAATGTTGTTTTTTGATAGGAGTTTTAAAATGAAGAAAATGTTAAAATGTCTAGCTTTAGTATCGTTATTGTTGGCTTTCGCGGCTGTTTCGTTTGCCGCAGAAGAAAAAACTGAGAATAAGAAAAAACGCCCAGCAGCGACAGAAAAAGGCGGTCAGCGTGATGCGGCAGGTCTTCTAAAGAGATACCCCGAAGCCGACAAGGACAAAGACGGAAAGCTCTCAAAAGAAGAGATGGACTCTTTCCGCAAAGCAATGATGGAAGAAAGAACTAAAAAGATGCTCAAAGAGCACCCTGAAATCGACAAGGACAAAGATGGCAAGATTTCACAAGATGAGATGACCGCTTTCCGCAAAGCAAATCCCAGAAAAGACACACCCAAAAAAGATGGCGAGACTGCTAATGCTAAAAAGGCACCTGCCGACCAGAAAAAACACGATATGTGGGCAGTACCTTCAGAAGAACGGGCCAAGGAGATCCTCAAAAGGCATCCAGAAGCTGACATCAATAAGGATGGAAAACTCGACGCCAAAGAGATGGAAGCTCTTAAGAAGGAATTCTTGAACAAGCCAATGCCGGAAGAAAGAGCTAAGAAAATGCTAGCTGAGCACCCTGAAATGGATGCCAATAAAGATGGTAAGCTTACTATGAGTGAAGCCAGTGAGTGGTACCAGGCCCAAAAGAGCAAAACTGACGACAAGAAAACCGACGCCAAAAAGGCACCGGCAGCTAAGGACAAAAAGGACAAAGGCCCAAGCGAAGAACAACTCGCCAAGATGCTCAAAAAGACACCCGCTGCAGATGCTAACAAAGATGGTAAACTGACCGCTGAAGAAGCTATGGCCTTTAGGAAAACTGAAAATGCCACAAGAATGGCAAAGAAGTACCCGGAAGCTGACACGGATAAAGACGGCAAACTGTCTGACGACGAGATGAAAGAACTCAGAAAAAAGCTTCAAACCGAAGATAAAGCTAAAAATGCTAAAAAACCCAAAGCCAATAAAGGCCAGGGCGAAGACAGGAAGAAAAAATAAATTTTAAAAAACGCTGAAAATGCGGTTTTTAAATTGGAAGGCACGGACGATCATTTGGTTGTTCGTGCCTTTTTTTGGCTAAAAATGGGGGTATTGGATATTGTGGATATTTCCCACCTGTGGTTTTTGGGTGTTTTAGGCCGGAAATATGGTTCCAAAACGGTCAAAAATTTGCATTTTTTTGCATTTTTGCGCGCTTTTTGGTCACTTTTGCGCGTTTTTGAGCTTTTTTTGTCGGTGAAAAATTGTGGAAACTAAATTCAACAAACCCATACTACCTTTAAACTAGGGTACAGCTAGGCCGGTTTTTGGGGTTGATTTGCTTTCGTTTTTTTACCACTAAGGCACCAAGGCACTAAGGGATACGAAGAAATTTTAGCCGGAGATTTATAAAGTTCAAAATTTGCCTTTGGGACTAAAGACAATAAGAGTTGGTAATTAAATAAATATGCGGGGTGATTTTTGCTTGTGGGTTTTGGATAAAAGTGTTAAGTTTTAAATGTTATGTTTTAAGAAGCTTTTAGCTATTAGCATTCAGCGGTCAGCTTTAAATGCTTTTTGAGGATTTTGGAGTTTGTCACTGAGGTCACGAGGTAAGGGATTTAATAGGGTTCTGGTGTATTATGAAAATACTTAAACTTCTATTGGTTGTTTTTGCTGCTGTTGCTGTTTTATTGTGCAGTTACTTTCATTTTCGAAAGAGGCCCAGTGATATTGGTTTGGGCGGGCCGCTTGAGATTCGGCTTGTCGGGGTTCGACCCAACGCCGGTGAGAAGTTATTTGATATCAGCGGCAAAGAAATAGAAGGTCTTAAAATTCCCAGTCTTGTATACGGCGGATGGTGGGGAGGTGAAAGTTTACGCAGGGAGTTTATCTTTGAACTGCCGAAAGATGTTGAATTTGAATTGGCACCCAGCCCAACCAGATGTATAGATTTCCTGGATTCAGGAGTCAGCGGGCTGGGCAATAGTACCAAACATACGATCATTAACTATAAGAACAGGCGACTGCTCGTTGTCAGCTCGGATATTAAGGAAAATTACAGGCATAGATTTTTATTCTGGACGCGGACGTCAAGTGTTGATTCGGTAGATATCAAATTGGACTACAATCATGGACCTGACAAAATACCGGCCACGACTGAATTTCAAAATATTGACGTAACATATCCAGGTCTTAAAGACATCCAATACCTGCCCTACTATGGTGAAATGTTTAAGCGGCTTGGCCTGGACATTTCACCGAAATTTATTTTTCGCAATCACAGTTATCAGTTTAATTCTACTGAAGAAGCTATTAAGATTATTGATGTAGTTGAGCTTCGGCATATCGGATTTGCACTTAACACTCTTGAAAGGGAAAAGTTTGACTTTTCGACTCTAAGTGATACCGATGCGGAAAGAGTACGGAAAACGGCTTTGAAGTGGTTAGACGGCAGTTATCCATTCGAAGGGCTTAAACTGGGGCTTATGGCTAAGTTGCCGGAGTTTTTTGACCTGGCTATCGATACGCTGGAGAACTGGGACGATATTGTCTGGAGCGAGGAAGGGAGAGAGTTTGCTTCGGGGCTGCACGAGATAACGCAGCTGGTGCTGAGGCTTGATGTCGATCTGGATCGTAAGGATGTGGAGCGTTTTTACGGGATCATCAAAAATAGCGATAAGGCTTCAGTTCGGGATATGCTTTGCAATCTGCTCTCAAGAGCAGTAAAGAAAGGGGACGAGTATTCAGGTGAAGTATTGCTTGCTCTTGCCGGTGAAGACAAGCCCTGGCTGTGGTGGAATCCCGTAAGGATCGTTTCCAGGCATCGGGAGAAATTGTTTGAGTCGGTCGGAGATGTACCGGAATACTTGATGGAGAAAATGATAATTGTCAGGTCGAGACCGAATGTTACAGCTTTGCAGAATCGGGCCTATGCTAAATTGCCGGGTTATTTTAATTTTGAGACGGCAAATATGGATTTTCAGGTTTTCCTTGATTCGCAGTATGAACTTGTCAGAAGGTTAGACCGCGAAGTTACTACAAAGGCATATGTAGATTTTTTCCGTCAAGTAAAGCAATCTGAGAAAATCAAACCAAGGTATTTTCAGCATATCTGCATGTATATCAGAAAGATTAATTTCTGGTACAAAGTTGATCTTGGCGGGCTTGGTGAAAAATACCAGGTCGGATCTTATGAGAAAGAACCGAAGACGCTAGCGGAACTTAAACCGCTGCTGACTGAGGTGGTTGAGTGGTTTGATACGGCCGAAAAGATAACGCCGAGGCTTGGTGAGTTTCCGGTTAAGGTCGTCGGCGGCAATAAGAATGCTCTGAATGGGGCAAAGCTAACGGTTTATGAGAGTGTTTATGACAAGGATTTTTCAAAGGAATTTACCAGGGGCAGGAAGGTTGGAGAAGCTTCTGCTAATACAAACGGGGAGATAGTGTTTACGGGGATGCGTAACGGTTATGATTATACGGGCGTTTTTTCCGCGGACGGTTATCTATCGCGTGAAATGAAACTTGTGCAGGATGCTAATTACGGGGACTTCTTTGTTAACAACAATGGCGTTGTTGAGTTGCAAAAGCCGGTAAGTATCAGAGGGTCGGCTTTGGACTTTGACGGTAAGTCGCTGGCGGGGGCAGAAATGAAGCTACTGTCTGGTGGTAACTACTCGATCGGTGAAAAAGAACGTAAAGTCGTGACCGATGAGAATGGTAGATTTGAGATTAAAGAGATCAAGCCAGGAAGGCATCTGATGTGCTACCCGGATAATGGAAAGATGTTTGCTGGCGACGGCAAAGAAATAAATGGACGATTTATAGCGTCCTGGATAAGTATAAGTGAATCCGGAGGAACCGTTGATTTTGTGATGGACCTTTCGGAGATGTCCACCATCGAATTTGAAATGGTTGACGGAAAAGATCGGCCTGTTCAGAATATCAGCATGTCTTTTGTGCCGGGAATGCGGGGCGAATGGAGTAACCATGACTGCAAAACCGTGTTTTCATTCGATGGGCAAAGTGACGATGGGATCTACCGGATACAGGCTTTGCCTTATACCTCACTTTTTTTGCAAGCGGAAAATGAAGCTCTTGGCAAAGCGACGTTTAGCGGGCACTGGAAAAGGAATAAAGAAGCACAGAGAAATAAGTGTCAGTTTGAGAAGTCTTTTTAGTAATTCGTGACAATTACCAACTAAGTTTGATCTGTGCCCGTTGTTTTAATTGCAATGGTACTTTTTTTGAGGGACATTGTAATTGTTAGTGTGGATCCCCGCCTTCGCGGGGATGACAAGGGTTGGAAGGTTTGAAAAGTGCGAAAGGTTTGAAAAGTGCGAAAGGTTTGAAAAGTGCGAAAGGTGTGAAAAGTGCGAAAGGTGTGAAAAGTGCGAAAAGTTTTTAGCATGGGGAGCTTTGAGGGTTTTATTCGGAGGGCTTGCGCCCTCGCGCTTCTGTTTGTCTTTTGCGGTTGAGGTATGGTTAATTGTTTTTGTTCTGGCTTTGGGATAGGAGTTTTTTATGAGTAAGAATCAGATTATTACTAAGGCTTTGCTTTGTACGCTGGGTATCTATGCGGTTTTTGGGTTTACTAACGCACTGGTGTCTAACATGTTTCAGGTCGATAACGGGTGGGCTATTTGTACTATGGTATTTCTTTTGCTCTTTACGGTATTGCCGGCAGCGAGGTTTTTAATTTTTAACAACGATAAGCTTGCCTGCAAAATAGCAGGGACCGGCGATACTAACGAGGATTTTGACCGGCGGAGCTATCTTATCAAATCTTTTCGTCTCGCATTCGTTATGCTCGGGCTTTTGCTTTTATTGTCCGGGCGGACATTCTTTATCATCGAAAGACTATTGCAGACGCTGTCATTGCCGAATATCCGTCTCTGGATCAAACATCTCATGTATACCGGTGACCTTAACTTTTCGAGGAGGGTTTTGACGGATATGAGCGGGCTGATTAAACTGGCGGTGATTGCATACCTGCTGTGCGGCGGGTCTTATGTTATTCGACGACATATAAAGAATGGTTTACTGGAAAAGAACGACGAATTAACTTAGGGCGGTCTAGCCGCAACCAAAAACCTAACCACGGATTTCACGGATTGACACGGATTATTAATAACCATGAAGAACATGAAACTCATGAAGAAAAGAAGAAATATTTTTTAAAAAAAGAAAAAAAGGCAGAAGTTGAAAGATTAAACTAATAACTATTTATCCGCGGATCACGCAGATTACACGGATTTAAAATAAGGAGCTTACAAATGAATAGAATGATCTCTTTTGCCAAAATAATGTTTGCCGGGTTTGGGTTATACCTGCTCATCCAAACAGCCCAGGGTATTTTGCTTTCGGTTATGTATCTCTTCCAGGGGTTGGGGTCGGAATGGGAAAGTCTTGGAGTAATCAGTCTTTCGCTGTCGTTGGCGATTGGAATTGCAGCTGTGGTGATCGTTTTTCTGTTCGTCAAGGGCGAAGCATTTGCACGCAAGGTCATTACAAAGGACATCGACGAGGATAAGCCTGTGGATATTGGCCTTACGCTTACTATGGCGTTTCGACTGGTGTCTGTAGGGGCTGGGTTGTTTTGCCTGAATTCTTTTGTGCATACAGTGTCGAGTATTTTGAACAGATTAATGATGTCTATGCAGATGTCAGACGGGCCCGATGCTTATCGTGAGATATTCAGGAGAGCTTTTACAATTGATTTTATTGGGCCTGTGTTATACGTCTTGCTTGCGGTTTACCTGATTTGCGGAGCGCCGCATTTTGTCAAGTGGCAGGTTAAAGAGACTTTGAATTTATGCGGAGAGAAGTGCGAATAGGTTGCACAGTGAGTAAAACGGTTATTTATTTTCATGAGGTTTTTTATGTTACCTGAAGAATTTTCCGGTATTGACGGTAGTGTTTATGGGGGGTTCTGGCAGCGTTTGGGGGCTCTTTTTCTGGATATGCTGATTACGGCCCCTTTGATGTTCTTTGTGATCTATTCGCTTAATGCAGGACGTTTTGTTTACCTTTATGTACAGATACCATCTATCGCACTCAATATCTTCCTTAACATTTACTGCGTTAAACGCTGGGGCGGGTCGCCGGGCAAACTTATCGCGCAACTTAAGATCGTGAAAATAGACGGACAGCCAGTCGGCTGGAAGGAAGCAATTCTACGTAGTCTGGTCGGTTTTTCGCTTGGTATGCTAAGCAGTGCTGCATACCTGGTAGTTTTGCTCGGGATGACTGATGAGCAGTATTTAGGGATGGCTTTTTCTGAACGGTCACGATGGATGGTTGATAATATGCCGGTTTGGGCTGCCCCGGTTCGCTGGGCGCAAAATGTGTGGATATGGAGTGAATTTATAGTTCTTCTGTGCAATAAAAGAAAAAGAGCATTGCACGATTTTATTGCCGGAACAGTCGTAATAAAGAAAAAATATGAGCGGGTTTTAGAAGAGGCGAGTTGGGAGGTCCGCTGAAAAAAGTTGTGTTTTTTTCTGTAATAATTTCCCTTTCAACGCGACTGTATTAATATAGACTGAAGCAGCGTGGGCATGGCCCACCCTACCGGTGTTTATCAGATTTTTAT
>JAIPFN010000213.1 GCA_021736615.1 Phycisphaerae bacterium
ATAAACGCCTATAGCAGAGATTACTCGAATTGGACAGCGGCGACGCCGACACCGAAACAATAAAATACTCTGATGACTCTGACCGGCCTTTCGGTCGGTCAGAGTTGTTATTGTTGATAACTGAAGGTCCGCCGTACATTTAAAGTTTGGCAAACCATTAGATATTGAAATTCTCAGCAACATAATGTTTGCATCCTGCCGACATTTGCCCTGTTTCAAGCCAACTTCAATCAGATTCTCAATCCAGAGTTTTAGCCAATTCGATAGACAGGCCTGATTTTAAGTCACATTTTGCTGACCGTTATAGCGGTGACATGTGACGTCCCGAGGAAAAAGCGATTGCTTTTCCAACCAATTCAAGGCTTTACACAAAGATGTTATATCGTCTTATAAGCCTTTCTAAGAAACAAGCTATTCAATTACGCCATAATTACACTGGTGATGGCCAAGTTCATATTACCGGTTAACTTGGCAAAAGCAAAGCCCCACCGGCTATTCTTAAACGAACGAAGCGGCGATCAGCGGTGGAACAGGAGATTGGGCATTTAAAAAGTGATAATCGGATGGGACGAAACTTCTCTCAAAGCAAAGAAGGCGACCGGATCAATGTGTTACGGGCTGGAATTGGAGCGAATATATGCAAGTTACCGGCTGCATTTTGGCCTGCAATTTTGGATAGGGCACGAATATACGTATCGAATTGGCGGATAAGGCTGCATCTGAAAAATCAACATCTTCAACTTGCAGTGTTATCGCTAAAAACTGACTTTTTCAGGGGCGACATCGTACATCCCGGTTTTACGTCGGGAATCATTATTCATTTCAAACTGGCAGATCGTTCAGTTTGAGTTATTGACTTGTTAATTTCTTGAGCCAGTTCACTATTGTATCTTCGGAGTCTGTTTCTTTGAAGATTGTTTTTTCTGCCGTTTTTTCTGCTACTGATTTTTCCGTCAGGTGTTTTGTATTCCACATCCCGTCTTCTTTAATTTCCATCACTCCTGCGTCTTTGTAGAAATCGAGTGTTGCAATTGTAAAGGCGACAAGCGCTTCAGCAGCGGCGTTTTTGGCATCGAAGAGATCTTTCTGTGCATCGAGTATGTCTCGTGTGTTTGATCTTGCATACTGGAGCAGGAGCGATGTTTTATTGAATCGGTCGGCTGCAAGTTTGAGGCTCTTTAACTGAACATCCCGGACGGTGGAAGCTTCGGTTAGGTTTCTAAAAGCTGTCCGTACCTGCAGGGCTGTTATATCGCTTGACTCCTGGTAGTTTCGTTTTGCCTGATCCAAAGCGATGAGGGCTTTTCTATACTGGTTTCTTTCGGCTTTTCTGTCCAGAGCGAGGTCGAGTTCGAGTCCAACGGAGTTATTGGTCGACGATGCGGCGATGGCGGAAGTAGAGGTTGTCCGTTTTGTTACAGATGATGTCGAGGCGGTAAGGTCAAGTCGGGCCTTGAAGGCTTCGGCGGCAACTTTAATTTTTCTTTCGGCATCAGAGATCATGTCAGCTTGGTTTAGCAGATCAAGGCGTCTATTCACTGCCTCAGCGACTGCCTGCTCTTCCGTAAAAGCAGGAGTAGGGAGGTTTTTGGCGGCAATTACAGATAGTTTTTCTGTATCGAGAGAAATTTCTGTTGATGGAGGAATAGACAGTATCAGCTTGAATTCGTCTAGTGTCTGATTGCAGAGATTTTGCTGTCTTATGAAAATATCGCGGGCCTTAAGGATGTCTTGCTGAGTCTGTTCGAGTTCGTGTTTTTCCAGGCGGCCGGCTTTGACCATCTTCTCCATCAGCCCAAACGTCTCTTTCAGATCATCAAGGTTTTGTCTGGCATTTTCCAACTTCTCATAGCTTAACAGCGCATTGTAGTATGCGGTTATTACCGAAACAGTAAGCTCTTTTCTGAACCGTCCAAAAAGCCTCAGCTGATAAAGTGTGTCTCTCTGGGCCTGGGTGAGATTTTCTAGAAGGATTATTCTTTCGCTGTCACGCAGCAGTGGTTTGGTTATTGCGGCCTGAAAAATTCCCGAAAGCCCGCTTCTCAGGTCACCGGTAAGGATGTCTGCCCATGCAAATGCCACGTCTGTGGTCAGATATCCTCCGGTTGCAAACAGACGGGTAAGGCCGATATTACCATTTGCGTCAATGGATTCGCCATTTGCATTTTTGGCATAGTCTGCTCCTGATTCACTGAAATACCTTGGAGCGAACTGATGGGCCGCCAGAGTAAGATCAAGGGCTTTCAGGTAAATGGCCTCTTTCTCGGCCTGGTATCTTCTATTGTTGACAGTTGCTATATAAACGGCGTCTTCGAGAGACATTTTTCCAGATGGTATTACGAGTTTTGATGGAGTGTCGTTTGGAGATTCAAGGGCGTCTTCGATCTTGTAATTAGTCCTTGGACCGAAATCGTCCTGCCATTTATTATCTATGATGCTGTACACTTCTTTATCCGCATCATCTTTATAATGAGCGGTGTCTTTGCTGCATCCGTTAATGAAGATTGCAGACGTACATAGCACAACGGCCAGTTTGATTTTCATTGAAAAGTTAAGCATTCATTTCACTTAAAAAAAATGTGATTTTGCATTTTGATAAACATTGAGCCTTGATCAGCTACATTCAATCATGCAATCCCCTGATCCCTATTTTTTCTCCCGGCGTAAGTTTCATTCCGGGCGGGATTTTTACTATAAAAGCTCTTCCCCATTGAGGCCTGTCCGGGTACACCATTAGTCGCGGAGGGACCAGGTCTATTGACGGTCCTATCTGCACTATGTGTGATTCAGCGATCTGCGGTGTAGATCCGTTCTTTACGAGTTCAACTCTCTGCCCCAGTTTTAAGGAATTATGCGTAGCGTCTGATGCGTAGCCGATTACTTCTGTAGGATCGGTCTGAGTAATGGTTAAAATCGGCAATGCGGGGATTGCGATTTCTCCGGACTTTGCCGTGATTTGAGTTACTACTCCATCGGCTGGAGATACGATAACAATCGCCTTACCTTCGACAACTATCTCTTCCATAAGTTGCTGCTGGACGTCTATTGCTTTGCTTATTGCCGCCAGTGCGATGTCAGGCGATGGATTTACCGTCTCAGTGCTGAAGAATTCGTTCTTTCTTTTGATCGCCTCTTCAAGGTTTTTCCGAGCTTGATCGAGAAACTCCTCATTTTTTTCTATTTTAAGTGAGATCGAGTCATGCAGTGCCTGTGCCTTTTGGATGTTATAGTTGGTCGAGATCGCCCCTGAAGCGAGAAGTTCCTTTTCAATGTTGATTTCTGCCAGGTAATCTTTGAGCAGGATTCGGTCGGGTTCTATAACTGCTATAAGTTCAAGTATGGTAAGCCTTGCGCTTTCAACGTCCGCAGAAAAACGTCTGTGTTCTGTGACCATGTCTATGCGGCTATTCTTCGCCTCTGCATCAAGGATTTCACGGTTTGCGTTTAACTCTGCCTGTAAGCGTGCAACTTCGGCTTTTATGGTATTTAGCTTGGCATTCATGAGTTCCGAATCAAGTACTGAATCAAGTACAACGAGAGCCTGTCCTTTTTTGACTTCGTCGAAGAGATTTACAGTTAAGCTCTTTATTCGACTGGTTTCAACTGCTGATACCTGCCAGATTTTTGACTGGGCCATCCCTATGACTTCAAATTTCTGGATGCGAGTATTAAAAAGAATAATCACTACCATAAGAGTGCACAGCCAAACAATCACGGGTATAACGTGAAGACGTATTATACCTTTACGATTATTCCTTACCGATACAAATTTTGATTTTTTATTATACATCAAGAAGTTGCTCCTGCATTGTTAACGAAATGTTTTTAACGCCTTCGATCTCTTCCAGTTCGGCGAGCATCTTTTCGTTTTTTGTCGCGTTTCTTACCATCAACTGAAATGCGTATTCGACGTTCGGATCACCAAAATCGCTGCCCTGGGCAGAGACAAGAGTGAAACTGCCGCAGAATCGCTTTAGTATTGTGTGAATCGGGTGATCCGAGCTTATGTGCTTGCCGATAGAGAACCTTAAAAAGCCGTTGTGCGGGCGATGCGTGCCGAAGTTTGTAAACCGCAGGTAAAGAGCGATTAAGGACAGGGCAAGTGCCCCTATTATCGCGATGGCGAATCGTTGCGAACCGGCGGCCATGCCGATTACAAGCGAACAGAAGATAAAAGCTATGTCGCGTGTGTCCTTGATCATATTTCTGAACCGGATGATCGAAAGTGCTCCCATCAGGCCTACTGCGGTGACGAAACTGTTCTGGATGGTTGACATTACCAAAGCAATGACGACCGTGATCATCACCAGAGACTGTACGAACGACCTGGAATATGACAGCCCGCTGTGGGTAAAGTAATAGACCCATGCCATCAACTGCCCGAGCAGGAAAGCGAGCAGAATCGCAAGTATAACATTCTGTGGAGAGTAACCTGTCTCCAGATACGAATTTCCTTCAAGAATTTGCCAGATACGATCCATTATTGCCTCATCATCATTATAGGGGAACTTGCCCCAAGTGAATTTGACTGTTCTATCGTCGATACGTATTTCGAAAAAGCGCTCTGCTTCAAATTAAAGCACTTTACCATATTGCTTAGCCATGCCGGGAATCGCTGTGTGAATTTTATCTCTAAGATTACAAAGTTAAGCGGCACACGGTGCCAGTTTGGGCCGTACACCTCGACCTCAGGTGTGGTCACTGGCTTGTAGTGCAGATTCCGGTCGAATGTTACCCGGACGCGCGTGGTTGTGTCGCCCTCAAAAGCCTGACGGTCGTATCTGATAAGCATAAGCGGTCTTGCGTTCAGCGAATCTTTGTAGAGAAGGAACTGACGGAGGACTTGCTCGTCTTCCTTATATACACTATCGGGTATTCGGCCTGATAAGATCATTGGTATGTCATCTTTCTTTACGCGTGCTCTGCCTTTCAATATGACATTATTTATCCTTCGTTTCACCTCGAAAAAACAAGGGGAACCGGGTTCGTCAGAGTATGTACGGACGCGAAGTTTAAACCGGTTACTTCTGCCCTCTTGGGTGTCTTTGCATAGTCTCAAAGTATCGGAGTCGTAATACAGACTCGATATGGGGTAATCCCCGGAAGGCGTCGAAAGAGCATATTTGTCCCTGTGAAGATAAGGTCTGATAAAAGCTGCGATTGCCCCGGCGTGAGCCTCAGAAATCCGGTATTTCAATTCGTATCGGCAGGAAAGCATCTTGTCCGAGGATTTTTTCTTCGGAGATTTAGGCAGACCGATTACGCCTTTATCAGTTCGTTGTATATGCGAACGGTCATTTTCAATTGAAGAATTTTTTAGGTTATCACTCATAATCAAACTTAAGAATTTACAAACACCCCCAAAAAATAACAAACTAATGTTTGCTAAAAATTGGACTAACATAAAATGGATATATATACATGATCAATCCATCACATCTAATCAAATTATTATCTCATAAACGAGGCCAAAAGTCAAGTAAATAAAGAGGGAAAAGTGAAAGTAGGAGAGTTTTTTTTTGTGAGATTAGGGGAAATGGGTAGCCTGTTTAAGTTATTAGGGAGCGTTGTTGTCCTTAGCTTTGAGAAAGGGCGAAAAAACACTGGCAAAAACTGACATTTTTCGTGGGACTCTGCTGTGATAAAAAAAAGCATTTTCCATGAAACCGAATTCTGGACATTAAAGTACATGCTTGTGTTATTCCGTGGCACGATTAAGGATAAAATGTCCACGCTTGTGTTTTCCGCTAAAAATCTCACTCAAAAGTGAAATAAATTCAAAAGCACTGCCGTTTATTACTTTAATTGGGCCATTTGGTCAGTTTGAGTAATAAATCGTTCTATAGGGTGTAGAAAAATAGAACTATTTATCGCGTTTTGTTAGTTGGCGTTCTTTTGATGCCCATAATATCAGGGTTTTTAGCTTTTGTGGTCTTTTAGTGGGGGGGTGTTTGCTTTATGCGGGTATTAGTCGGTAGGATGTCCATTAAGTCGCCTTTCTTGGGATTTCAAAGTAATCAGGAGTTTGCGGTATTACGGGCAGGCAAAGATTTGTTTATTTTATTTATTGTTGTTTTTTTTGCACAACTAGTGTATAATTTAACCGGTTTATATTAGTTGTTAGTTTTGGAGTGTTTGATGAATGTTTTTTTGATTTACGATCAGAAAGAATCTTCCTGCGCCATCACTTCCCTTTATAGCACCTTAAACCAGAAAATTAAATACCAAGATGTAGCTAGCTAATTGCTGAACCAATTGATGTTCAGGGTAGTTTTTCAGATGACAGATGATCACTGATCAATTTAAACTGCATTTGTTTGTTTTTGTTGACAGATGCCGGCGGTTTTTAGCTAAATTGTTTTTCTTAAGGAGTTTTGCGATGAAGATGAAAATGTCATTATTGTTTGCAGTTGTTGCGGTTACGTTTGTGTTTGTCGGTACTGTTTTTTCCGGCGAGTCTTTGAAGGTGTTTATTCTTGCCGGTCAGTCCAATATGCAGGGCCAGGGTAATATGACTCCGGTTACGACTCAGGGGACACTTGAGTACATTGTCACCAATGACCCGGAAACGTATGGACATATCAAAGACGGCGGAAATTGGGCCGTACGCGACGATGTCTGGATTTACTATGAGCGTGACGCTTCCACCACTGTCAAAGGCGGACTGACTGCCGGCTGCGGTGCCAGCAGTACAACCATAGGCCCTGAACTACAGTTCGGTCATGTCATGGGCGATTATTTTGACGGTCAGGTTCTTATCATCAAGACGGCATGGGGCGGAAAGAGCCTGGCGATTGATTTTCGTTCTCCAAGTTCAGGCGACATCAATGACGAAATCACATACGACCCGCCGAAAACTGCTGAACAGCAGGGGTATTACTATCGGGAAATGTTAAGTATTGTCAGCGATGTTCTGGGTAACCTGTCAACGTACTTTCCGGCATACAATGCCGCCGACGGATACGAGATAGTCGGATTCGGATGGCACCAGGGTTGGAACGACCGTGTCGATCAAGCTCACAACGACCAATACGAACGGAACATGAAAAACTTTATCAAGGATGTCCGTGCAGATTTGTGCATATCCAATTTACCCTTTGTAATAGCCACAACGGGAATGACCGGATGGACCGATACGCATCCCCGTGCACTTTCGTTGATGGAAGCGCAGCTGGCAATGGAAGACTTTACTAAATATCCCGAATTTGAAGGCAATGTCGCTGTAGACGACACCAGGGACTACTGGCGAACTGTAGAGGAGTCACCGGCTAACCAGGGTTATCACTGGAACCGTAATGCAGAGACCTATTGCCTGATAGGCAACGCATTGGCTTTGGAGATGATCGATATACTTGGCGACCCTAATGCTCCTTCTGTAGATGCAGGGGCCGATATGATCACATGGTCCGGCGAACCGGTAGACCTCGATCCAAATGTCGTCGAAAAGCCCGGCTCGACATGGACAAACCTGACATACGAATGGACGGCCGATCCCGATACGGGCGTTGTATTTTCAGATGACCAGGCGCCGGCTCCAAGTGTTACAATTACCGCGGCAACTGATAATCCGACAGTTGTAACGCTGACGCTTGCAGTCAACGACTCTGGCAGTACCGAACCGCCCGTGGCAGATTTCGTCAAGATCAAATTGTACGATGATTCCTGTAAGGCAGCTCGTCTGGGCCTGTCCCTTGCAGATGAGAACCTGACAGATATTTCAGGTGACGATTGTGTTACAAACCTAAAAGATTTTGCCGAGTTAGCCTTTACCTGGCTTAATACTACAAGTTTGCCGCAACCACAGACTAAATAACTCAAACTGATTGATTTGGTCAGATTGAAATTGAATATTATTTTTTTATACAGGAGTAAGTCATGAATACCAGAAAAGGAATTAAATCACTATTAATCATTGTTGTTACGGGTATCGCAGTTATGGTTACCTCGGCAAGCGCCGAGATCACCGTCGATGGCAGCGCCACGTGGCAAAGCGGTAACACCAACCTTGGCGGCACTTTTGATGCCAGCGATTCGGACAAACTGGTCGTGATTGTGACCGGTGAGCATGGGTTCAACCAGACCGGAAACGGTTTTGCAGGCGACGTCTTTTATGACGGTGTCCAATTGACTGCAGCGGTGAAACGCCAACCCATTAAAGCGAACGTGGACCCCCTCGTTCTCGTCGATGACACGTACAATGCCATTTATTATCTGGACAATCCCGGCACCGTCCACGTCGCCGGCGCCATCACGACCTCGGGTTTTCAGAGCCGCGGCAGCGTGGCGGTTGTTGCTCTGTCTGGTACCGAAGCCGGCGTTGGCAACGTGGTCACCGGCGCTCGTGACACGAACACCGCTGACCTGACAACGGCCGACGGTTCGATCGTCATTGGCTCGTACGGCCTGGGCGGCACCGGCAACACCGCACAACTGGCCCCGATCACGACCCCCGACTGGGATGCCGAGCTCGCCCGGCAGGAAAACGGTAGCAACTGGGACGGCCACGTCGTGGCATACAAGAATTACGTCGCTGCCGGTACTGCGACCTACACCTTCGATGACACCACGTTGCCCGGGGCAGACGGCCGCACCGGTCGGCACGTCATCGCAGCAGAATTCGTGAATGCATTTGCAGATCCGAATCTTCCTGATGTCGATCTCGGTGACGACTGGATTACCTGGTCCGGAAGGTCGGTAACATTGGCTCCGGAAGTTGTCAATAACGATACCCAGGTTCCGCAAAGAACCTTGAACTATGCCTGGACAGCTGACCCTGCCGACGGTGTTGTTTTTACTCCAGACGCTAATGTTGAGGCTCCGGATGTTACGATCACCAAAGCAGCCGGTACCGGCGATGCGACTGTCGTTAAGCTTATGCTTTCGGTTACCATCGATGGCGTAGAAGGGGTAGTGGAAGAAGACATTAATATCGACGTTTACGATGATTCCTGTGCCGCTGCAGTGGCCATTGGTACGGCGGCCATATTTAACCCGGCCGACTTCAATCAGGATTGTATTACAGACATTCAAGATCTTGCTGCAATAGCCGCAGAATGGCTTAATAATTATTCTCTGACAGCACCTACAGAAGCACCTTAAAATAAGCCTTAAGCATTAAGTCTTAGGCTTTAAGCTGCAAGTAAAAATTTTTATAGGAGTAAGTCATGAAAGTAAGAAGCAGAATTAAAACAGTGTTAACAATCGTCGTTGCATCGTTGGCCCTGATTGCCGTATCGGCAAGCGCCGTTGAGGTCATCGGCGAACTTGGTATTTTGGATGTAACCGCCAATGGCGGAATCAACCCTAACACAGGCGTCGCCTGGGCAATCGGTGACCAATACCGCCTGGCTTTCCATACGGTTGGAGCTACAGGCAAGATTGACTCAACTTCCAATGACCCTGCCGTCTACAATGACTACGTAACAGCCGAAGCCCATGCCAACGAGGCCCTGGCCGGATCGATCTGGTTCGCGCTGGTTTGCGTGAATCTGGATGGCACCGTTACGGAGGCAGAGTCCCCTAAGAGCGATCCCAGGGTTATCTCGGGTACCGACGATCAAGCTGGCGGTTCCGGCCAAGGCGGTGCTGGTGTGCCGGTTTACGCGATGGATGGAACGACCTGCATCGCCAGAAACAACGCGGATATCTGGAACTCTTGGAGTAACCCGTTTGAAGATTCTCCGGGTGTCCCTAACGCTTCCGGTACAGGCAATAACGCGGTACGGCTTACCCCTCCGACCTCGTCGCAAAACGTGCACTACTCTCCCTTCCTCGATCAATTTGGTAATCAGACTGTCAATCCGGATGATGTTCATGGCATAGACGTAGCGACAGGATGCAGCAATACCGGAACCCCCATCAATCCCCTCGGCAACACGACCGACAACACGACGATGAACAGGGGCAACGCAAATGCCAACAACACCGGCCGCGTTTGGAACCGCTATACGAACAATACCACCGACAAGTTATCTTTCTATGCCCTGTCTGAAGTATTGACGATTCAGGATGCTTTTGCTGATCCGAATCTTCCTGATGTCGATTCCGGTGATGACTGGATCAGTTGGTCCGGCCAGGCCGTAACATTGGCCCCGGTCGTTGTCAATAACGATACAGAAGTTCCGCAGAGAACCTTGAGCTATGTTTGGACAGCCGACCCT
>JAIPFN010000214.1 GCA_021736615.1 Phycisphaerae bacterium
GTCCAGTACCATGCCGACTGCGTTGTCGAGCGACTCCATCATACCGGCGTAGATTGGATTGTCCTGTGTCTGGCGGACGGGGAGTCTGCGGTCGACTATGAAGCGTTTTTCGGGGAGGCCGGCTGCGACGGCTTTTTTGCGGTACTTGCTCCAGAGGTTTTCGGTTGTCTGGATGGGGCCGTGTACCGAATAGAATGCCAGGTATGCGAAAAAGCGGTCTTTTGAGTTGGCCTGGATAAAATCGCAGGTTTCGCGGGCGAGGCGTGTTGGCAGGGCTTCACCGTGTGGGCCGTCTTTAAGATTCGGGTTTTTATACGGGGAGAAATATCCGCCTGCCGGACTGCCTGCATCCCAACCGCCCTTGTTGATGTCGAAGCCGTGGTCTTCCGGGTGCGAGCCTTTTGTGCCGAGGTGCCACTTGCCGGCGAAGAATGTTTTGTAGCCGCCCTGCTTCATTGCCTCGGCGAGGGTTGTGTCTGCGGCGGGAAGGTTATGGGTGTATTCGGGGGGGAGGATGCGGTCGTTACGCTTCCAGTTCAGGCCTGTTGCTGCGCCGATCCAGTCTGTTATGTTGTGTCTTGGGGTGTATTTGCCGGTCATTATGGAGGCACGCGAGGGGCTGCAGACCTGGCAGGTGGCGTAGCCGTCGGTGAAACGCATGCCGCTGTTGGCGAGTTTGTCGATGTTGGGGGTTTCGTAGAATGTGCTGCCGTCAACGCCGATGTCGGTGCGTCCGAGGTCGTCGACGAGGATGAATACGAAATTCGGGCTGCTGGGCTGTGTCCTGGCCGTTCCCCGAACCTGTGGAGAGCAACTGATAAACAACAGCGATAAGAATAGCAAACTTAATTTTCGCATAGTAAATCCTTTTGTAATTCATGAATAATTTCAGCGAGATGATTATAGCAATAAAATTCTTAATGACAATCACAAACAAGAATCGCGGTACCGGCGCACGCGATTTTATTTGGGAGGGTCCTGGCGAAATAACAGGACTTTATGCATGAAACTGGGCATGATAAAAATACTCACAGGGCCAATAGTATATGTTGACCCAGAATGCCAATCAGGGACATAGCGCAGATGTTTTTGTTAAGACTTTTTTTATGAGGCTATGTTACGGCTCTTCGCTCTGGATGACATGGTGGGGCCTGTTTTCTTAAGTCTTGCGTAAGTCGCTATTCGGAGAGCTTGCGCTCTCGCGCTTCTGTTTGTCTTTGCGGTTGAGTTTAGGTGAAGCTTATTATTGGGGCACGAAGTTCTTTTCCGATAGATCGGGACTGGCTTTCTTCTGGGTTACTACTCTTCGCTCAGGTTGACAGGGATTTGCTTTTTTTGGCGGGTCTTTAACGAAGCTGCCTATGTTTCGGTAATTGTATCGGTAGTCTTTTAGTTTATTGTATGAGTATTGTAATTTGATCGTTATTATTTTTAGATCCATTTCGCCGGTCAATTACAACTGTTCCGCTGCGAAATGCATCATCTTCTGCTGAGATTGAATATTTGTGTCCGTATGGTATAGCTTTGATTTCAAACTCACCTTTCTTTGAAGTCTTTACTGCATAAACTCCCATTCCCAGTTCATCACGGGACAATGGAACAATAGTGCCTACCTTGCCAATGCTGAATCTGACTAAAACTTCGGCTTCGGAAATCGCTGCACCATTGGCATCGACAACACGCCCAGTCAGGGTAAATCCTCTTTCCAATTTTATATCTAATTGATTTTCTTTCTTATCGAATAACCTGGATACAGCAAGGTCATGTAATGGCTGCCGTACAATAAGATACGTATCCGAAAAAGGGAAAGGCCTTGTACTGCCGGCTTTTTCAAAGGTCAATTGAAATTTCCCATTTGAATCCGACAAGTAAACCTCTTCCAGATCAGCAGTAAAATTATAAGGATGCATCGAAATCTCTGCTTCGACCACCGGCTTTCCACTCGGATCACGTACAATACCGGTGACTTTAAATATACCGCTCTGTGTTTTTTTGGGTACAGAAACCTTCGAGAAATCTTTCGGTATTGGGTTATCTGCCTTTACAACGATTTTTATGTCATCCCTGCCCGCCTCGGCCGCTGCCCATCCGGTCATGATTTTACTATCAACGACCGCATGTGCTACTACAAAAAATGATTGTTTTACAGGGATTCCATCGAAACTGTATTTACCTTCGGAATTTACTTGTACTGTTTTCATGCCACCATCAAGACCGCGAGTTAAAATAGCTGCGATTGAAACCGGTTTGTTATCGCTATCGACAACAATACCGGAAACAAAATCTCTTTTTCGCTGCAGAATAATAGCGTGCTTCATTTCAATATCAACAGCCTTTGTAAGCGTAAGATTGGCATCGACCTGACCAGTCACATAGTTATTGCAGTTAGCATTAACCGTATATACATGCCCTCGTGGGATTCCGGTAATGGTATATCGTCCCAAAGCGTCCGTTTGTACCGCTTCTCTGCCAAGCCGTATTGCGTGTTTTTTTGCGTTCAGGAAGACATCTACACTAACCCCAGCCATAAGGCCGGTACGTTGATTATAAACTCGTCCGGAAAGCGAAACGGTTGGTAACAGTATCACATTTAGACTTGAATCATTCCCCCCAACTTCCATACATGCACCTAATTTGCGGTCAGGCGACCATACAAAGAAGTAATGCGGAAAACCCAGCTGTTCGGCATCATCACTGGTATACTTGATTTTAAACGCCCCGTTCAAATCCGCCCTGAATTCGACGCCTGCTGCATTCCTAATAGAAGCTAACTTCAGTCTGGCACCGGATATGGCAGCTCCTGCACTATCTCGTACGGTACCTTCAGTTATATATATCTTTTTATCAACCTGTTTTTCGACTGGGTTTTTGGTCGGAATGATTTTAGCTTTTGCAGAATCGGAGTTCATCTTTGTTTTATCAAACAATACTTTCGATCCCAAAGCAATACCGATGAGAACAGCAAAAACAATAAACCAACAAAATGTTTTCAAGCCTGAATTCATTGCAATACCTCTATCCTAAAACTAATATTTCTCGTAAATTACAACACCTCAATATTAGGGGAAAATAAAGAGGCCCAGATACAATGAGCGGAGTCTACCACTTATGTACAATCTCCCACTTGCCACAACAATGTAAAAAGAAATTCAACAAAAACCATACTTCCAGTCAAATCGCTCCGGAAACGAACTAAGTCTATAATAAGCGAAAAACGGGAGGATGGCAAGAAGAAACGTCCTTTTTTTGGGCACCGGCAAGGGGTGCCCCTACGAGTTTTGTTTTTATTTGGTATTGGCTGGTTTTGGGATAAGTTGCCTATCTTTCGGTAATTTTACCGGGAGTCTTTTAGGTTTTGCGAGGTTTTTTCATCTTTTCCGCCTTCACAAAAACTTGTTTATGCGAGGAAAGTCCTATATTTGTGCGATTTTTACCCCAATAACAAAATATTTCTTGACAGATTAAAATAATTATGCTAACTATACGTGTTACTATGCAATGATTCCGCTTATGTGACGGCAAATGACATTCTTTCTCATTGTCATATTTATCTCAGAAATTTGTATTGTCGGTCCAGGGAGGCGCAGTTTTACACTTCAGCAATGAGTAGTTCCCTGAGTTATTAATCAGCCGCTTAATACGGCATAACTTAGTAAGGACTTAGTAAAATGAAAGCAGAATTCAATTCTGATCGGCGCACCGTTAGATCGCCTTTGATCATACTTGAAATTCTCTTAAGGTGGGGGTCATGCCGTTATTGGAGGTACATATATGGAGTATACTGAAATTCTCATTTTTTCAAACCCTCAATTTAAGTCATTTTTTAAGGAGACAGTGAAATGAAATTTTTAAAAAACAAGTTACTTATGAAAGTTATAATTGGTCTGGTTTTGTTTTCACCGTTGTTTGGATTGACGGCCTTAGCCGGTGACCCGTGTTTTAACATCGACGATCCGATTAAGTGGGAAAAGGCGATTGAAACAGATAACGTCAAACCTATTGCACGTGGTGAGTGGGACGAGTATATGTTGCAATGGCAAAGCTTCACGGAGGAAGGCGATCCTTATCCGCAGAATGAATTTTTCAATGCCGAACTTTATGTTTACGGCGGCAGCGGAGAAGATAACGATGTCGGCGGGCTGGTAATGAAATGGGGCGAAAATGATCCTCCATTGCCCAATGGGTCATATTCGAGCGCGTTTGTATACGACTATTTGCTTGATCCGGATCTTACCAACTGCACAATATCAATAACAGTACTCGCTCCGCAGTTCAACCCGGCGACGAACAGCCAGATCAACGCGGTATCGCTGGGTATGAAAGATATCGGCGGCGCGGTTCGCGGCTGGCAGTGGGCCTGCGGAAGTGCGACGAGCGGAGCCCCGATCACGTGGGGTGTTCCTACTACGATTACGGTCAACACTTCCTTGACGGGTGTTACCGCTGCAACGCCTACGGCAAGCGGATATATGAATAATCCCGGTTTCGACATTACGAAGGTTATGAAGATCATAGTCGATGAAAACGCCAATTGGAACTGGCAGGGAGTGGGGTCATCCGTGCCGCCACCGGGAACAATATTATTTGAAACACCGTGGAATCTATGGAGAGATCTCAGTGTTTCAAAAAACCCGCCAGGCCAGATCAATGTCGGTATCAACATCGATGTTCACCAGGGAAACCAGGATATAGTCGCCAACGATTATCATATTAGCGGCAGGATAGAAAGCGGAATGCCTGACGGTAACTGGGCCAATCCTCCGGTTCTGGTTGAAAACGTCAACGGGCAAGCCCCGTTCATATTTCCGAATTTCGCCTATTCGATAACTCCGGACACCAGCGATCCTGCGGTACAGAACTGGTACAAATTCACTGCTGAATGGTCGGGACTGGATGTGCCCTACTGCACGAAGATTCATCTTGGGCTATTGTTCGATGTAACGTGTCACAATATAATTATCGACCTTGTCGGCTGGTGGACCAAAGACGGCGTGCAGATTTCTCAAGAACCGATTATCGGATTTGACGTACAGGACGGTATTTTAACCAGTACGAACCGACAAACCGTCCGTCTGAAAAACGGAGTAGTGCCGACTGAGATCGTGGCTATGGAACTTGTCAGCTTGCCGCCGGGGACAGATGTTCCTTTCGAGCAGTTGCGTGAGGGGACCCCTTTAGTCGAAGGGCTGCCGTGGATACCTCTTGCTAATGAACGGGGAATAATCAATGACAATAACAGATTCCATATTGACAGTTTCTTCGATGTTTTCGTTGAAATAGAGATTCCAGGTCCCCCGCTGGAACCCGGAGGTGTTGCTGTTATGCAACCGGTAAGGATAGAACCCGGAGGCTTATTGATTCTGCGTCAAAATATTCCTTATATTGACGGACAGGGAATCGAACGCGACCGGTGGTTCTTCGAGATACACGAAGCACATGAAAGAGCGAGCGACCTTGGCGATGCGCCCGACAAGACGAACTCGCACGGATTGCCTATGACAGCGTATCCTGCGGCATGGTCTTCGATTCCGGCGTACTATCCGACGGTTTATTCGGCTAACTCTCCGCCGTATGGTCCTCTGCACAGGCAGCCGACATCTTTGGCGTTTCTGGGCAAATCCGTTACCTCTGAAACCGAAGCCGATATTGGCCCCGATGCCGATGGGGTAAACAATATCGATCCGATGAACAACAAGCCTGATCTTGACTTTGCAGACGACGGAGTACTCGGACTTCCGTTTACGCTTACATCGTGTAAATTGATGAAGTTTAACTATCTCGTCAATGTCATTACTCCGAATAACGTTCTTTATGCCAATGTATGGTTCGACTGGAACCGTGACGGCGATTGGGACGACAGTTTTAATTGTCAGAGTAATGCGGCGGGCGTTGTAACAGCGCCGGAATGGGCCGTCCAGAACCAGCAGCTTATCGGTTTGCCGGTTGGACTTAATACGGTTACATCGCTTCCATTCAGGCCCTACACCGGCTTTGACGCGGCGGGTAATCAGATACCTGAAGACCATCCGATATGGATGCGAATTACTCTTAGCGACCAGAAATGGCAGCCCGGAGTTAATGCAGGAATGGTCGGCGAAGGCGGCAGCGGCCCGCAAAATGGTTACCGGTTCGGCGAAACAGAAGACTATTATTTTGTTCCGAAGAAAACATCCGGCAATGGGCCTGATCTGGATTCAAGCGGTATTGTTGACTTAGGAGACTTTGTTATACTCGCAAGCCAGTGGCTGCAAAGCGTACCATAAGTTGAACTGACCTGGCGGTCAGTTTGTAATGTTTAATGAATCATCTAGCCGGCGGTTGTTTATTCGACTGCCGGCTCTTTTTTTGACATGAGGATTGCCGATTGTGGGAGGATTGGTTATAATCTTCGGATATGGCGAAGAAAAATATTAAAATTTATTCTGTTAAAGAGATCAACACTAAGATCAAGTATGTGCTAGAAGACGGTTTGCCGGCTAGTATGGTTGTTAAGGGTGAGATCAGCGGGTGGCGGCCTCATGCCAGCGGACACAGCTATTTTACGCTTAAAGACGAAGGCGGGGTTTTGCCGTGCGTTATGTGGAAGAGCATGCTAGGCAAGGTGAAGTTTCAGGTCGAGGCGGGGATGGCGGTGCTTGCGACGGGGCATATTGACGTTTACCCTGCCGGCGGGAAGTATCAGTATTATGTAGATAAGCTTGACCCGGTCGGGGTCGGGGGATTGCAGCTTGCGTTTGAGCAGATGGTAAGGCAGCTTAGCAGCGAGGGGCTTTTTGCCGACGAGCATAAAAAAGCTATACCGCCCTACCCGATGCGGATCGGTATCGTAACCAGTGCGTCGGGGGCGGCAGTTAAGGATATCGCCGACAGCGTTTACAGCCGGTGGCCGTGTGCGAAAATGCTGATCTACCCGGCTGCGGTGCAGGGAGCAGGTGCGGCAAAAGAGATAGCGACGGCTATACGGACGATGAACCGGCGTAATAAAGAGCTTAAGCTTGATGTTATGATCGTCGGCCGCGGGGGCGGGTCTATGGAAGACCTTTGGGCGTTTAATGAAGAGCCGGTTGCGCGGGCGATCTTTGCTTCGAAAATTCCGGTGATAAGTGCTGTGGGACATGAGATCGATTTTACCATCGCCGATTATGTTGCAGACGCCAGGGCTTCGACGCCGACAAAAGCCGGGGCTATCGCAGTACCGGATATGAGCGAGGTGCTTGAGAGGATTTCAGATCGTGAGAGGCGACTGAGGCATAACTGCGAGCGTAAGATAGAGGTTTGTATGTATCGACTACAGGCCGTTGAGGGGCGAAGCTGTTTTCGTGATCCGCTGGTGGTGGTCAATAACGCGTCGCAGCAGGTCGATGAGACTGCGATGCGACTTTCGGATTGCATGGGGAGATTGCTTGGCGGAATGCGCGAGAGGCTAGCCAGAAACCATGAACAGGTGCAGCGGATCGAACCGCACAGGCTGATCGGCGAGAAGAAATTGCAGGTGAACGCACTCGGCAATTCTGCGGCGGCGGCGATGAAAAACCTTGTCGTGAGCAGGAAACCGGCGGTGGAACGGCTGGAAAATTCGGCAATTTCAACAATTGAGCGAATTATTAACAAAAAAAAGTTGCAATTGACGGCGATAGAGAATAAATTAGCGGGACTAAACCCTAAGTCGGTGCTCGACAGAGGTTACAGTATCACGACGATACGAGATACCGGCAAGGTTGTCAGTGCGGCTGGGCAGGTTAAGGCCGGTGATGTGCTGGTGACGGAGTTTGCAGGCGATGAGCGAATCAGCAGTGAAGTAATTGAAGAAACAAATTAGTGCGGGTATTAACAGGCTATGGCTCAGAACAAAAAGGACGATATAAGCAAGCTTCAATTCGAAGAGGCTATCGAGTCGCTGACGGGGATCGTCAATAACATCGAAAGCGGCGAGACGGATCTTCAGGCGAGCCTGGAACAATACGAACGCGGCATGAAACTGATCAACCATTGCAGGGACATTCTGCAGGCCGCGGAAAAACGGATCGAAAAAATTTCGGCTAAGCGTAAAGACGCAGATGACGATGATTCCGACGAGCCGGAAGATGAAGATACAAGTGAAGATAACGCCGACGAGGGACTTTTCTGATCGGCAGCGAATAACGCGGGTGTGGCGGAATTGGCAGACGCGCCAGGTTTAGGTCCTGGTTCTCGTTAGAGAGTGGGGGTTCGACTCCCTTCACCCGCACGTTTTTATTTACAAGGACTTACAGCAGTTTTCACTGATTTGTAAGTCCTTTTTTTATGCCCTTATGGCGCAAATCCGCTGAAAAACCGTCTCCTCTTAATCCTGCATTCTTTTTTCAGAAATATTTGCAAAGTGATTAGTCCAGCGGTATTCTCTAAGTATATAGGCGATCTAATAGCCTTGGTTTATATTTTGAGAATAAGTTATGGCATCAATGGGATGGGAAAAGACAGGTAAGAGATGGAGAGTTTTCTGGCATGTAACTCTTCCTGATGGGAGTGTGGACAAAGGGAGCAAGTCCTTCAAAGATAAAAAAGTTGCCCTTGCCTTTAAGAAACATTGTGAGAAACGGGAGCAGATGTGAGCGAGATTATTTGGTGGCAAATTAATTCGGCTTTAAAGAACCGTAAGACGCACACACAGAAGCGCGAGGACGCAAGGGCTCCGAATAAAACCCACAAAAAACACACAAACCAAACACCGATACAATTCAAAAAAAACAAACAAAAACCCGAAAGTTAAAGGTCACCAAAGAGCTCATTATCTCACAATTAATAAAAAGACCGGAAGTCCCCTCAGCAGCACCCGCCGCCGTCAGCGCAGTCACATGTCGGATCCGACCCTCTCAGCAAACCCTTAATTATTCCCGACGCACATCCGACTCCCGACCTGACACTGATCGCCTCTACCGGACAATTTTCTCTGCACGCCCCGCACTCCATACATGCATCCTTGTCAATGATACCCGCCTTGCCCCCCTCGACCCGGAACACAGCCTGCGGGCAAACCGTCCAGCACATTCCGCATCCGATACATTTATCAACGTCAAGTTCAAGCGTCGCTACATTTTTCAAATATTTCATAGACATAATATCAAACCTTTAGAGGTTGCCTTTAAACAAAAAGTCCCGTTATCCAAAGCCCAACACCGGCGATCCCTGCAATTATCTGCAAAGGAACGGCGATCTTCATCTCCCGCATTACTCCCGAAAGTGATGTATATGTCGATGTCCCCGTAAAGTTCATCAAGATCACACTCGAAACCACCGGAAGTATAAGCGCCCAACCCGCCAGCGAAAATCCACCGCTCATAACATCGAGCTTCAAGCAAACCGCCGCAAGAAATACCGCGACCCCGACGAAAAGCCCCTTAACCGAAAACGCCCTGCCAGGCAAAATCGGCAGCAGCAACGGCCCGAATATCCCCCCCGCCATGTATGCCGCCACAAACAACCCGGCACTGACGCCGCCGGTATGCAAAATTCGGCTAGGCGAAAACCCCCTTTTGCTCAAACCCCCGACCACGATAAACAGCAGCATAATAACGACCGCCGGCTTAAGCCACATCATCAGCTCCATCGGCACAAGCACCATACGATCCCAAAGCGGAAAACGTACCCTCCGCATTTCGTCGGTCGCTTTCATCCCGGATTGCATAAAAGCCCCAATATCGCGAGCCCGTACCGGCCCGTATACCACCTTAAAACCCGTCTGCTCTTTAACCTTATGAGCCGAAACTCCCGGCGCGCCAAGCTGCGGTACTATCAGTTTTTTGTGCGACACAACCTTTGCAAGACCAAACTCCCCGACACACCGCACGATCTCATCGGTCCCAAACGTCCCCTTACCCGCCGCGCACCAAACATTGATCCCCTTCGTATCGATAACCATAATCCAGCAATCAACACCCTTAAGCTCCATCCGCAGCCGGTCAAAACTCATCTTATAGTTTGCGCTGACAAAAACAGGCGAATCTTCCCCCGGCTCACCAACAGCATAAATCCCCGGCAAAACCAAATACCGCATTCGACCAACTCCCCACCGGCACCGCCAACTGCCAAACCTGTCCCTCCAGTTCAACTCAGTCGGCACCCTGAGATATTCTCTTGCGTTAAAGCAAT
>JAIPFN010000215.1 GCA_021736615.1 Phycisphaerae bacterium
CCTATGGTTAAGCAACAAAAGATTTTAATACTTGAAGCGATCAATGAGTTTATGTCGCCCGACTTGATCGGCTATTGCGGAAGACGGGATTTTCATTGCGCGATCTCTTCGGTTGAGGGGCTGGAACATATTGCAAAAGTTCTTTCCGGCAGTGAGCATGTGATCAATCTGCATGTTAATATCGAGACGGGGATGGGTCGATGCGGGGTTGACGAGGATTATGCGGTCAAACTTATTGAAAAGATCGACGAGTGTGAGAATACGCGGCTTGCCGGGGTTTATACGCATTTCGCGACGGCTGACGAAGAAGACCTGAGTTATGCTTATGAGCAACTCGACAACTTTAATGGTTTTCTTGATAAGAATCAAATTCGTGAGCGCAAAGATATTATTGTTCATGCGGCCAATAGCGCGGCGACGATAAAAATTCCCGAGGCACATTTCGATATGGTCCGGTGCGGAATAAGTTTGTACGGGTATTACTCACGACCGATGGCTGATGCTCCGATTGAGCTTGAGCCGGTTGTTAAATTGCAGGCACCGATAGTTCGATTGAAGACGATACCTGAGGGACATTCGGTGAGCTATGGCTGCTCTTTCGTTACGAAACGGGATACGGTAGTCGGGATCGTTCCGCATGGGTACGCCGACGGGTACTGGCGGGCCTTTTCGAATAGAGCCAAGATGATCGTCGGTGGAAAGGCGGTCGATGTTGTCGGGCGAGTTTGTATGGACCAGGTACTGATCGACGTTACGGATGTTGCGGGCGTGTCGGTCGGGCAGATGGCGACTATAATTGATAACGACAGGGATTCGGTGTGCAGCGCTTATGCGTTGGCGGATATTGCCGGAACGATCTGTTATGAGATTTTGATCTGTATTCATGCTCATGTTACTAAAATTGTACACTAATACAAAATGTCTATTTTCTATTGAATAATTTATAATTAAGGGATCGCCTTTGGCGATGCTATTTTTATATGGCAGAAAAAAATTTTAATATGTTTGTTTACGGGTCTTTGCGTGACCCTTCTATTTTCAAGTCTGTTTGCGGGCTTAGTTTTGGTATGAATCCTGCGATTAGGCATGAGAAACTTCTTAAAGCTGAGCTTGCTCTTCTTGCCGGGTATCGTAAAGTCAGCCCGGATAATGTTTATTATTACGCGGTCAAAAAGGACACTTCCAAACTCGAGGGGATCATTATCTATGACGTTCCGGCAGAGGCATTTGCCGAGATCGACCGTTATGAGGGTAAACTGTATGAGCGTGAGACGGTTACTGTAGCTACGAGTGACGGTGAGGCGGAGGCGGAGGCATACCTGGTTAGTCACAGGTCGATGCGGAGGCGGTTTGGGGATCGTTTTCACGTTAACCTTATCCATGAGCTTTGGCTTCGTAAGCGTATCGAGAATTTTCTGAAAGAGGATACGCGGCCTGGCGAAGAGTCGCAGGATGCCGAAATGGAGCGACGCGCGCGGCGTGAACTGCTTGGGACGACAGAGCGTGACCTTGTTGTCAGCTACCTCGACAGCGGAACTATAAGCGACTATTACCTTGAACATGAGCTTGACCGACTCTACCCTTCTATTAAGCACCTGTTCGATGAGGCCGAGGCGCTTGAGTACATTCCGAATTATATAGGACTGATGGTTAAGCAGGTGATGTTTAATCAGATAGAACAGACGATCCAGGACCGGTACCGGTTCGAGGTTGACAGGCTTGGGGTTTCACCGAGGTATTTTACGAGATGCATCAGTATTGTTGTCGCGCTTCGGATGATGAACGCTAATGTTTCGGCGATCAGGATGATACTTAAGCGGTGCATCGATACTATGCCGTGCAACGGCAAATACGATCTTGTTGACTATGTTAAGTATGCCGTCAGTGCGGCGGACAGTATATTCGATTCGCGTCTGATGCGGAGCGAGATGGAGCGGGTGAGGGTTAACAGACAAACGGGAATTATGCCGATGGGCGCCGAGCTTGAGCTTAGCAACCTTGGTTTTAATACGATCATACCCGGCAGCAAAGCAGTAGATTATGTTTTCGACGGGTTTAAGTACTTTGAGGATTTCCGGCTTGATATTTTGACGTGGAAGCTCGGTGGTTATATTGACGATCACGGTTTGAACAGTAAGCTATCCCGGAGGAAGGGTTTTCTGGAGTTTGCGCCTGGGCGGCTGAATATTATAGGAGAGTTATCTAAGCCGGCAACGGCGGATCCGTGGCTATTGAACCAGCTTATTCATGAGATATGCGTTTTCTACCCGGTGCGGCCGCATAGTTTGCATTTGACGTTTCAGTTGCAAAATCGGCAGAGACAGAGCCAGCGTATGCTTCGACTTAGTATTGTCAAATGTCTGTTTGCACTTGGCGGGGGTACTGAACTGCAAAGGTCTGGGAGGCTGTGGGTTTCGCGTATGGGACATGATGAGATTCAGCAGGATAAGTACGGCGAAGAGCTGGTTTTTGCGAGGTCGAGTAAGCGGGTTTCACAACTCAGGGGGGATGGAATCGCTGAAAAATCACCTTCTCACGCGACGACTTATACGCAACAGTATAAGTTTATGAGGCTTGACGCGAGGGCGAATTATGAGCCGCTGATAATGGCACTGAAGGGTTTGCAGATCGGGTATAACCCGGCGGATTATCTGACACCACTACAGCTTAATTCGAGCAAGCGAGCGAGGAATCAATATGAAGAGCTGAAAGAGTGGGCCCACTGCCCTACCGAGATCAGCAGGCATACGAGGAGCAGATTTTTGCAGATCGTTCAGCATGGGCTGATGAATGAGAGAAACGGAAAACCTGCACACAAACTTCACTATATCGAATGGGCAATCGAGGCAATTGATGTTCAGTTGCGGTTGTTTAATAAAGAAGTTCAGATGAGCAGGTAAGGGCGGGCAAAGAAAAGCGTGCCAATGGCAACTTAAAAAAAACGAATATGCTTGACATTTTGCTTTTGATCGCTATTATGCAGCATTCTGATTAACTTTCACTTTTAACCTTTTGAGGTGTATTTTATGTATTTAGATGGCAGCAGTTGGCAGGAACGGTACTTTTGTGACGAGATTTATACTTTGCGATGCCGGATTATTGACAAACCAGGAATGCTTGGGCGTGTTATTTTGGCAATAGGCGAGTGCGGCGGGCATGTCGGGGATGTTCATTTTGCGGGGCTTTGCGACGAGACTAAATCGCGGGACATTACGGTTTTTTGCGATTCTGAGAAATTAAAAACGATCATGAGTGCTGTTAACGCGATTGACGGTGCCGTGGTTGAAAATGTTGTCGATGAGGTTTTTGAGACGCATCGGCGCGGTGCTATCGAAACATTCAGCCGTATGCCTATCCAAAGCCTTAGCGATCTCCGTATGGTTTATACTCCGGGTGTTGCCTCGGTGTGCAAGAAGATCGAAAAGGATCCCGAAACGGCGTGGGAGTGGACGGGTATCTGTGACAGAGTCGCTATCGTTACCAACGGTACGGCTGTACTTGGACTTGGGGACATCGGTTCGCTTGCTTCGCTTCCCGTCATGGAAGGTAAGGCTGCGATCTTTGCCGAATTTACCGGGATCAGCGCTGTGCCGGTTCTGGTCGACTCTAAGGATGTTGATACAATCGTTGAAACTGTCGCGTTAACAGCGGGCAGTTACGGGGCGATACAGCTTGAGGATATTGCGGCGCCTGCGTGCTTTGAGATCGAAGAAAAACTACGGGCACGACTTGATATTCTGGTACTGCATGACGATCAGCACGGTACGGCGACGATCACTCTGGCTGCTCTTATCACTGCTTTGAAACAAACGAATCGCAAGGCGGAAGATTGCTCTGCGATCATTCTTGGGGCTGGAGCAGCGGGGATTGCAATCTCTAAGATTCTGCTGGACTTTGGTATCAAGGATATACTGGTTTATGACTCGGCTGGTGCGGTTTATAAGGGCAGAACCAAAGGTATGAACAAATACAAAGAAGAGCTTGCCGAGATAACCAATAAGGATTGCTTTAAAGGCGATCTGCTAGAGGGGTTTAAAGGTCGCGACATATTTATCGGGGTCGCTCAGCCTAAAATGGTATCTAAAGAGATGATCGCAGCGATGGCTGACGGGCCTATCGCTTTTCCGCTTAGCAATCCTGTCGGTGAGATCAGCAGGGAAGAGGCGGCAGAGGCGGGAGCGGCGGTTACGGCTGACGGACGGGGTATAAACAACGCATTGGCTTATCCCGGGTTGTTCAGGGGTGCTCTTAACGGGCGGGCTAAAAAGATAACCCTTAAGATGCAGATCGCGGCGGCGAAAACTATTGCGGAACTCGCTCCGGAAGGGAGACTTTTGCCTGATATACTTGACAGGGGTGTGCATATGCAGGTTGCCGACGCTGTTGAGGAAGCTATTTAAACTGACCTTTGGCCAGTTTAAAATTCATTATTGATTATTCATGATTTAAGGATTCGGCCTTAGGGCCGAGTCTGTTTTATTGTAAATTTCTCTCTACATTTTGTATTAGATTGACTCTCCCAGAAGATATTCGGGCAACTTGCGACACCGCGCTTCTGTTCGGGTTTTTGTTATATTATCTTCGCTTTTTTTCTAATAGTTTTCTTAGGGAGTAATTTTCCCTTTTTGTAGCTTCGAGGTCGAATACTACGTAATTTATGACAAAACTTAGATTGTTTAATGAATCCCTCATCTCGTCAATGCAATCTTCCATCTGTTTCGGCTTTGAAATTACGCCGTATTTGCCAGACTGTAAATCAGCGATAAACTTCATGTGATCAAGCAACTCTGTAATTGTTTTTTCTACTGACTCATCCATTATTCACCCCCATATTCACCCCCGGAATTGAGTCACTAATATTATTATTCCAGCATTGTCAATTTTCAAAAGCGTTACATATTGTACGGATTGTGTATTCATTGGTTCACTCTGATAGAATCAATAAGAATAATAGTTAAAAAATGTGGGGTTGGATTATTGCACGGAGGATACACCAGAGGGCTTATTTCGGTTCGATTTAGTAAAAAGCTAAAGTGATAAGCATTTTGCACATTCAGTCTGATGTCATTGATGTCGACAATTTTTTTGTATGTATAATCGTTCTTGCCGGTGTAATTTCGGGCAATCTATGAGATAAAGAAACAGGGGGCGCATAAATGAAAACTTCATATATTCTAACTCCAGCGATTTTAATTTTACTACTTAGCGGTTGCTATAATTGCGATAATAAGAATGTGGATTCTTTTAAAAAACCTCACGAGGTCGATGTTACGGTTGATGAGTATCGGCTGCAACCGGCTGACGAGATCACTATCAGTGCATCGCGAGTACCGGAACTTAATTTACAAGCTCAAACTATACGGCCGGACGGGAAAGTTTCTTACGAGATAGTCGGAGATGTTTCAGTAGCCGGTAAAACGCCGGATGAGGTTGCCAAAATACTTGCCGACAAGATCTCGCATATTTATAAAATGCGAGAGGAACACCCTATCGATGTGCATGTGTCGGCCTTTGCAAGCAAACTTTATTATATAATCGGTCATGTAGCGGATCCGGGAGCCAAAATTTTTACCGGACGAGAATCAGTGATGTCAGCTATCGCCAAAGCCGTACCATTGTACAGCGCATGGGAAGAGAGAATCCGTCTGGTTAGACCATCTACAGGTAAAGATGTCAAAGGGATGATTTGTAAAGTTAATTTTCACAGGATGATCAAATATGGCGATATGTCGAAAAATGTGCTTCTCGAAGAAGGTGACGTTATTTATGTCCCGCCTACAATTCTTGCGGCAATCGGTTTGACGGTAGGCGAACTTGTCACTCCGGTTCTTGGCGGTGCCGGGGCTGTTACCGCTGTTACAGATGCTACGGGACCTTAAGCTCAAACTGGCCTATTGGCCAGTTTGAAATGAATAATGACAATTATATAATATATAATGAAAGAAACGGCCTTTCCGTCTTCCCGTCTTCGCTTTGCTACGACGCGGCAGGCTTCTTCGCTACGACGCGACACGGAGGCCAAGGTATTTTTATAGAAAAACATAATGGCTTCTAATCGTTTTTTAAAATTTATTCATATATCAAGTACTTGCTGGTTTATATCTAGCAGTGTTTTTCTTTTAATTACTTCGCTTCGAGAAGCCGGGCTTGACTGGTGGGTGATATTTTCACTGTCCGGGTATTCCAGCACGCTTATAGCGTTTCTTGTACTGGTATATTCATTCGCTATATTCAGGGGAGTATCACGAAGCCAAAAAATCGAGATTGAACACCCTTTGACGTGCAGCACAAGCTACCTGGTATTCTACGACTTGGTCCCTTTTCTTGGCGGAACGGCAGGTCTGACGGTTACAGCATTTACACATAATCTTTTCGAATTGATGATTTCTTCGGCTACGGGGACGCTTTGTTCAACATTCATTGTCTGGATCCTTGCCGACCCAGCATTGGGCATGATCGAAATGCTGCTTCCGGCGAGCCGTAAACACAGGAAGGCACGAATAACCGAAATGAAGGAACTACAGTTACGCATCCATAAAGACAATGAACGACTGATGGCAGAACTTGAGGAAATGGAATCTGTTAACAAAAAACAGCGTGAGATCGAACTAAGAGGCAAAGCTATGGATCTTGCAAGGCTTCTTGCCGAGCATAAGATAGGCTGCGGCAATGTTGAGGCCCAGGTTATTGAAATGGGAGGACATGCGTGGCGTCTTGGCGGAATAGATTGTATGCGTCAACTGCATGAAATGGCGGAGGCTGCGTATAAGGAACAATATAACGAATCGGTTGCTATTAATCATATCGGTATCTGGTGGGATGGAATAGGGACATGGCGTAAGGCGTGAGGCGTGAGGCGTGAGGCGAGAAGCGAGAAGCGAGAAGCGAAAAGCGAAAAGCGAGAAGCGAGAAGCGAGAAGCGAAAAGCGAAAAGCGAGAAGCGAGAAGCGAAAAGCGAAAAAAATCGGCGGTAAATTTTATCAATTTGCCGCCGATTTTATATAAAACATACTATCGTCCAGAGAGCAGCAGGCTAGATTGCCCGGCGTCTCTTGAGATAGCCGGCTATCCCAAGACCAATGCTGGACAGTATGATTGAACAAGGTTCTGGATTTGCTATTACGTGCGAATCAGGGTTGTCCACTGCATTTTGCCCCGGATCAATAATACCATCTGAAGCTCCCTCAGATTCGGTCAGTGGTAAATCATCCAGATCGACATCAATGTCGGAGTTTATTTTCGACGGATAACTTTGGCTGTCGTCAGTATACGAGACAGCCGGAGTATCATTATAGATATTGGTGTCGTCTAAACTCACATCACGATCACGGTGCAAATTTAAAAACTCCAGCAAATCATCATACCAGGAATTATGAGAACCACTTGAAATACCCGCCATAGAAGTACTGCACACAGTTGTCATTAACATAATTATCATTAACCTTTTCATGATAAGGCCCCCCTATTGTTTGGTTGATTTTATGAGGCTTGGTAGATTCTCCTTCTCCATTGCCTCCTCACTATGACGCCTACCCATTGTATTAGCGTCTATTTATACTTTAAAACTTTCATGGCTGAATATCAGAGTACGTACGCAAGATCACATATCCTCTACGGATTCGTAAGCTGCAATAGTATTTTGAAACAGCCCTTTAGAAACCGTCCTGCCCTGTATCAGTGCTGCGGCAAAAAGCAATAACAAAAAAATTACTGTCTTCATTTTTACCTCCTTCATTTTATCAGTTAAGATTTAATCATTTAACCTAATTCAATATGATTACTCTTGCTGCGAAAAACATTTCTGTTAGTTATTGTTGTTTTAATATACGTTCGCCTAACGCTATTGGGTTATAAATTTTGTATTTTTTTAAAAATTTAATTGATACAGTTGATAAGTCGTAAAAGTATTTTATTAGTATTAATACGTTAGTGGTAGAATCAGCGCAATAATTTCTCCCGGGTCCTAGATGTACCCGGGAGAAACGGCAAGTAAAGGTGTGAGAAATAAAAGGAAGTATAGATACTTCCTGTGGGAACATATGTCAGGTTATTGAAAGACTTCCTGACATTGTGTTTCGTTTACCAGCTCATCGTCATTTGTCTGCTTTGTATCTATCAGCATCTGCAGCGGGCTGTCAGGGTTGCTGAAAAAGATCGAAGCGTCCTGTATGAATCTAAGCAGCATTGATATTTTGTTGTGCACCCAGAGCTTTCTGTAAAGATTGCGTATGTGGGTTTTGACAGTTCCGTGCCTGATACTTAACGACCGGGCAATATCCTCATTGCCAAGTCCTCTGCATACCAACTTAGCTATCTGCATTTCTCTTTTTGTCATATTGTATTTGGTCTGCAAATAGTTCCATTGGTGGTCATTTAGCAACATAATTGATGAGAATTCCGATGCTCTATCTGCATCTGCCACACTTTGACTGTTCTTTGAAATCGACATTTTAATACCTCTCAGAAATTTCGGACAATAACATATTTACTTCAGCGAGCTGTCCCTGAGAAAGCCCACCATTTAATTTGTTTATCTCTATTGCCTTTTCAAGGTGGTCGATGGCCTCTTTGAATCGGCTAAGTTTTTCAAGTGATCTTGCAATATGGAAATGTACGGACGCTACGGAAGGATCGTCTTTATCTTTAAGTTGAATGCTTTTCCGGAACTCCGCGATGGATTCATCATATTGGCCCAATCTATATCTTACGACACCGGCGGTATCCATAAGATCGGCGTAATCGGGATATTCAGAAAGTCCGGTGTTTGTAAGTTCAAGTGCCTGATCGTATTTGCTTTGCTCTTCGCAAAGTATCCATGCCATGTTGTTGATGGCGACTACCCTTGAGGGGTCAATCATCAGAACCTTTTCGTAATATCTAAGCGCCTGATCGGATCGGCCTGTAATATGCATCAGGACTCCGAGTGAGTTCAGGGCGTCAACGTTCTGGTAGTCTTCATCAATAATACCCCTCAGAATGGCCTCGGAACACTCGACGGATGCCGGTTTTTTATAATCGAGTATTTGTTGAATTATCACCATGGGGATGCTGGAGTTCTTATCGTGGTCACGATACCATTTGAGTACACTTTTCGACAATTCGTTCCATTTGTTGTCTGATTTAAGTAATCTGACATGGGCCATAAGCGTGGCATTTGAGTTTGGATATGACTTGTATAGTGAAAAGATTTTTTTAATTGACTCATCGGTTTTGCCGTCTGCGTAGAGGGCTTCTGCGAGAGCAGTTTCGATTTTTCGGCGGTCTTCGCTTGCGGGTTGGGTCTTGATGGATCGAAGTAATTTTACGGCTGCGGAGCTTTGATCGGCATTTATATACATGTAGGCGAGATATACGGCAATGTCAGTATCTTCAGGGTATTTTTCTCGCAGCGCGGTTAGAGTTTGTACGGCTAGCTGCGGAGATTGATCGGCTTGTATTCTTGCCTTTGACAGGTAGAGCAGTTTACTGCCAGGAAGATATTTTAGCCCGGTTACAATATTGGCCATGGCCTTTGTGTAATCTTTTCTGGCCACGTTTATCTCGCCCATGGTCGCCCATGCCTGCGGGTACATCGGGTTTAGGGAGGTCGATTTCCGGAGTAACCTCATTGCCATGTTGTAGTCTGAATTTGTGCCTTTGGCGAAGTGTACCCTGGCTTTTAGCATGAGCATCTCTGCGTCATCGGGGTTGATCTCTAATGCTCTTTCCATCGCTTCAGTTGTTTTTGCAACTACTTGCGGGTCGCTGGCGTTGAGATAGATCAATGCTGCGTTTTTATGGGCATCGAAATTATCCGGTGCCCGGGCAACTGCATCTGTAATTAGCCGAACGGCTTTTTCTGACAAACCCTGTGACTGGCAGGTGCGTGCCAGAAGTATCATTGTCGGTATTGACTCCGGTTCCATGTGGAGTGCCGTTTGCAGGTCGTTCGCCGCATTCGAGAATTTCCCTATGCGCATGTAGGTTCTTCCGCGAAGCGTGTATGCATTTGCGTTTGCGGCTATATCAATGAGTTCATTGCAATCAGCAATGGCCTGTTCAGGCTTGTTTAGCTTTATATTCAGGTCCACGAGGGCGGCGGTTACGGGGATCGAATCGGGGTTAT
>JAIPFN010000216.1 GCA_021736615.1 Phycisphaerae bacterium
CCCTCGTCTTGCCTACGCCGGAAAAGAAACAGCTAAGAGCATTACGCACCAGGGCAACGATGACAGCATAGATCAGAATATTGTAATAAGCCGTCTGCGGGGCGAGCTGCTCTTCGGCAACACCGGAAACCACAAACAGCCATGGCCCCAACGGACGCAGCAAAAGTATGATCGGGTAAGCGGCGACGCAAATTATAAGTGCCTGCGTAAAAACAGATGCGCACCGTTCCTTTCGCCCGCTGCCAAGATTCTGGGCGACCAGTGCAGTAGAAAAACCTGTCAGACCAAGAAAAAAAGTCATCATCATATAGCATGTCAAACCGCCGCCCATCGAAGCACTCATCTGCTCAGGGCCAAGCTTCGCCAGGAACAGACGGTCGGTAAAAGTCATAACAACTTCGCAGGCATTGGAAATAACCATCGGCAAAGCGATTATGAGAAGCTCACGAACGCCGCCTGGTTTCAGTTTATTCTGTAAGATATTTCCGTCCATAAGATTTTTTCACTCAAGCTGACCGAGCGATATTAGTTTTAAAAAAATATAAGCCCTTATAATTAAAGAATTTGCATGTAATAACTTTTTAATAAAATAGCCTCGGCCTTTTAGCCGAATCCTCAATTCGTAATTCGTAATTCTCAAACTGGCCAATCAGTCAGTTTGAGTTACTTAGGAGTTTACAGGAGCGTAGCATGCAAATGCTCTGATCGCAAACGCCGGGACAATCACTGTACTCAAAAAGACTAAAATCCGTCAATTTGCAATTACTCGGCATACCTGCGAACTGCTCGAATTACCAAGCCAGGCATGTTTTATATATAAAATGCCTCGGCCCAAAGGCCGAATCCTTCATTATACATTATACAATAATATCATTATACATTTCATACTGTCCAATTTGTCAATATGAATTCTAGATTTCCCTCAAAATACCCTCTATCGCCGGTTCCAGCAGTTTTGCCTGCCACTTCATAGTTCCGCACTTACAGACATCTTTCAAATTGCGGGGTTTTTTTATGGCTATCGTTTTAAGCGTACCTCTTGGCGAAATAATCTGTGTAGCTATATTCAGTTCTTCGGCGATCTTGTCGCATTCGACTTTTAGTTTTTCAAAAATCCCATTCGTCTCCGGCGCAGGCTTCGGGTGATACTTAACTTTTGGGTGCCCCGGCATTTCTGATTCCGGAGTATTGTGAGCTATCGCAATAGCTTTCCTGAGTTCCTCAAGCCTTCTGCCCTTACAGTTTGAAGGCAGCTTCGGCCCCGACGAAAGCGGATTATGCGGATTCTTCGAAGACCATACCGCAAGTTTCATCATAAGTGTATTGCCCATAACTTTAAACGGCGGAATATCCTGCATCTGCGACTGACCCTCTCTCCACTTCCAAATCTGCTGCAACTGGGCAAGTGTATGTTTATCAAGATACCTGGCCCCCTTGATCCGCCAGGCTTCTTCCGGGTCGACCGGAGGCTTGTAGTTTTCGGCGGCATCGAGGGTCTTTAAACACCATTCTTCGTGCCAGGAGGTCCTGCCGAGCTTTTCAAGTTCCTCAGCGAAAATATCGGCGAGCTTGTGCAGATAGAATGTATCCTCTGAAGCATATTCAAGCTGCTTACTGCTAAGCGGACGTCTCGACCAATCGGACTTCTGACCGCCCTTTGGCATTACTATCCCAAAATATTTTTCGACAAGCGAACCAAGACCGAATTTCTCATGACCGATCAGTTGAGCGGCAAGCATAGTATCGAAAACTTTTCCTTTTGGAGTAAAATCAAAAGTGGAACGCATCATTCGAAGGTCATAACCGGCGTCGTGGAGAATCATCGGTTTTTTGGAAAGAAGCTTCAGAAACGGCTTAAGGTTTATTTTTGACAGCGGGTCCAGAATGTAGTTCTGATCGTCAAAAGTAAGCTGAATAAGACAAACCTTATGGTAATAGTGATAAAGACTGTCCGCTTCGGTATCCAGGGCAATGCTTCCGTTGTCCCGCATGTGTTCAAGCAGCGACTCCATCGCGTCATCGGTGTCAACGTATATATATTTTGATTCCAGTGCCTTACTCAAGGAGTATTCCTTTGTACATCTATTACCAAACCATCACTCTTATACCATATCCCGAGCATTATATCAAGCACTAGATATTATTTGAATTTCTGCCTCGTATCCTACCGGGCAAACCCTTAACGTCTTCGATCACCATATACAGCGACGGCACCAGAATAAGAGTAATCACTGTCGCAAATAGTATTCCGAAAGCAAGACTGACCGCCATCGGAATCAGGAATCGTGCCTGAAGGCTTTTTTCCAGTATCATCGGGACCAGTCCGAAAAATGTCGTCAGGGTTGTAAGCATAATCGGCCTGAAACGCCGCGTAGCCGAATCAGTTATCACCTGGTGCAGGTCTATCCCTTCCTCACGCTCACGGTTGATCAGGTCGATCATAATGAGCGAGTCATTGACCACAACACCGGTAAGAGCGACAATACCGAAAACCGAAAGCATAGAAAGGTCAAATCCCAGTATGATATGACCGATGATCGCCCCGACAAGCCCAAACGGAATAGCCGACATAATTATCGTAGGCTGAATATAACTTTTAAACTGAACGGCGAGCAAAGCGTAAATCGCAAGCAAAGCGATTAAGACACTGCTCAAAAGACTGATCTTTGTTTCCTGCTGCTCTCTCTGTTCGCCTTCGACTTTATAAGTCAGCCCAGGGTAATCACGAATCAGTTTTGGGAGCACATCGGCGAAAAGACTCTGATTAATCTCTGTGGGATTTGCGACATCGCTGTCAACATCGGCAGTAACATTGACAACGCGCCTTCTGTTGGAACGCTTTATACTCGCATACCCCCTGCCCATTTTTACAGTGGCAACTTTTCCAAACGGAACCTCTGTACCGTCGTGCAAACGAATCCGCACATTTTCAATATCGGCGATACTTCTTCGTTCGTCGAGAGGATAACGCACCATAACCCTGATATCGTCACGACCTCTCTGGGGTCTCTGGATCTCTTCGCCATAAAAACCCTGTCGCCCCTGGCGGGCAAGGTCTCCAAGAGTAAGCCCAAGCGTCCTGCCCTCTTCAGTAAGCGCGAGCTTTAGTTCAAGCTTACCCGGCTCAAAGCTGTCGTCAATATCGCTTACTCCGCTGTACTCGGTCAGTGCAAACTTAAGCGCGTCGGCAGCCTTAAGCAGCATATCAAAATCCCTGTGGCTCAACTCAATATTAACCGCATCACCGGCCGTAAACAGCGACGACGTAAACGTAAGCGAAGAAACACCCGGTATCGCCCCCACTGCTTTTCGCCACCTGTTGGCAATTTCCGACGACCGAACATTTCGCTCTTCACCGCTTAGCAGTTCGATGTTGACCTCTGCAAGATGAGCAGAAGTGCTGCCGCCGCCGCCTGTACCGTGCGGACCTCCGTTTTCACCCTTCGTAAACGGTTGAGACCCAATATCAGTAGCCATATATTTAAATACCGAAGGATTGCCGGGGGCCTTGCCTTTGTCTATCTCTGCCCGAACCTTTTCGGCAGCCGCTTCGATCCGCTTAACAACCTCCCTGGTCTGATCGACAGAAGTACCCTGGGGCATCCTGAGGCTCGCCCAGACATTGTCCGCGTCGATCTTGGGAAGCATCACAAATTTCATTCGCCCGCTCTTAACATAACCGACCGCACTAAAAAGTATAAACATCGCGACGGCAACTGTAAGGTATCTCCACGTCACGGCTTTTTCGAGAAAGCCTGCGAACCTTCCAAAGATAAACTTATCAAGCCCGTTACGAATGATCATCTGCAATCGGCCGATGGGACCAAGTTCGCTCTTTTCACGCCGGATCTTCCCGCCGCCGGAAAGATGAGCCGGCAGTATCAGCAAAGACTCGATCAGTGAAAACATAAGCACGGAAATTACGACTATCGGGATTACACGGATAAATTTACCCATGATACCGGCCAGGTAAAGCAGCGGCGTAAACGCGATCACCGTAGTAAGTACCGCCATGATAACCGGGGCGGTCATCTCGTTTACACCGTGGACTGCCGCCTCGACAGGATTCATCCCTTTTTGTCTGTACGCGAAAATATTCTCACCGACGACGATAGCATCATCGACGACAATACCAAGCGATAGTATAAACGCAAACAGTGAGATCATATTCACCGAAGCATCCATATGAGGCATAACCCAGAAGGCCCCCATAAACGAGATAGGAATACCCATCGTCGTCCAGAACGCAAGCCGAAGGTCCAGAAAAAGAGCCAGGCATAAAAACACGAGTACCAGACCGATACGTGCATTGCGTGTAAGCAGCGACATTCTTGCCCGAAGCATCTCAGAACGGTCGAACCACGTTCCTATAGATATTCCCGCCGGAAGGTTTTTCTCCTGTTCGGCGATATATTTTTTCAGGGTATTTGCAATGTCCAGAACACCCTGATCGCCGACACGATATACCTGCAGCATTGCCGAGGGTTTATTTTCAAAACGCGAAGCGATATCCGAATCCTCGAAACCGTCGACTATAGTTGCAATGTCCTTAAGGTAAAGCTTTGTACCGTCATTTCTTGCCAGCACGACAATATCCTCGAATTCCTTACCTCTGTACATCTGCCCTTTTGTCCGGATCAATATCTGACCGCCCGGAGTTTTAACAGAACCGCCCGGAAGATCGAGCGACGAACCCCTTACAGCGGCGGCAACCTGGGCAAAGGTAAGGTTGTGACGTCTAAGATTCTTTTCGGGAACCTCTATCGAAATCTCGAAATTCCTGGTACCGGTAATATCGACCTGCGAAATATTATCCATAGCCGTCAAGTCGTCGCGCATTCGCTGAGCAAGATATTTAAGTGTTCTCTCCGAAGCATCCCCATAAATCACCAGCGACATAACAAGGTTTCTTGTGATTACCTCGGAAATAATCGGTTTTTCGGTCTCTTCGGGAAATGTGATGATCCTGTTGACGCCTGCCTTTATATCGTCGAGTACTTTTTGCGAATCGGCAAACTCTTCCACTTCGGCAACGACCGTTCCAATACCTTCCGATGCGGTCGAATTCAAACGCTTTATACCGTCAACACCGGCGATGGCCTCTTCAACCCTGATACAGACCCCCTCTTCAACTTCGGCCGGAGAAGCACCAAGATACGGAACCGATACGGTAATCATATCCAGCGTCATGTCGGGAAATATCTCGACCTTTATCTTAAGTATGCTAAAAAAGCCGCCCGCCAGTATCATAAGCATCAGCAGGTTGGCGGCAACGTGATTACGGGCAAACCAGGCTATCGGGCCTTTTGGATTTTTTTCAAGTTCATTCACTTTATTTTAATCTCTTGAAGTTCTGTTTTTTCCGGGTTAAGTATATTAGTTCTGATCTTCATTCCGTTTGTCACTATGTCCAGCGGGCTGACGATCACAACATCGCCGTCTACCAGTCCGTCTGAAATATAGGCATTTTCTCTGTCCATCCGTAATATCTCGACTTTGACTATTTTAAGCTCACCTTCTTTTTCAATCCAGACTTCACCGCCGTCTCGAATTGCGTAACGTGGAACGCGGATTACCTTATTGATCATCCTTCCCTGTATATCGATCGTTACGAACATTCCAGGAACAAGAGGCGGTCTCGACTTTGAAAACTTAAACGGATCATCTACCTCGACAACGACATACACCATTCGTGAGACAGGATCGATCTGACCGCGGGTACGAACCACCTGGCCAGGCCAGCAGTGTAGTCCGCCGGCGAATTCGGCGGTAACTTCCGCCTTTGCTCCCTCGCCTTCGACTGAATTCGAACCATTGTTATAACCGCCCGGAACGTCGAACCACTCCAGTTGCGTATCTTCAAGCGGAACCGCGATCTCGACGGCGTCTGTAGAATAAACAGTCGCGACAGGCTGACCGGCAGGTATGTATTGACCGATGTCAACAGACTCGGAGGCAACTCTTCCGTCAAAAGGCATTTTTATAACTGTTCGCTCAAGATTGAGTTTAGCTTCATTCAATTTCGCCTGGGCCGCTTTGAATTCAGCCTCTGCAAATTTAACCTGTAATTCTCGCGTCACCAGCGGTGAATTAGGATCTTCGCCCGGGTGTATCTGATCCCACTCAAGGAGTGCTACTTTCTGCTCTGCAAGTTCTCTTTCGTATGCGACTTTTGCCTGCTTGATAGCGGCGTCGGCGCGTTCGACAGCCAGCTCATAATCGTCAGGCTCTATTACAATCAAAGGTTCGCCGGCCTTGAAAAATCCACCGTTGATTAAGTTCTCGTGGCAGTCGATTATCTTACCGGAAACCTGTGGAATGACCGTAACTTCCACCTTAGGCTGAACCGTACCAAACCCGTCAATAACCACCTGGACATTTTCGGTCTTTACAACCCTGGAGTTAAGCAAGGGAACAACGGGCTCCTGAGCCTTTTTATCCGGTGCCTTACGCGAAAAAAGAAATAGCATAAACACCAGCAAACCCGCTGCAAAAACAGCAACTGCAAGCACTATTTGTATTACAACCTTTTTATTCATTATCTACTCCCGCACCGTTGACATTATCTTCATCGGCTGTTTTCTGATCTATCTTCCAGTCTCCGCCAAGGGCAAGGAACAAATTCACCCTGGAATTATAAAGGAGAGCTTTTGTTTGTATGTACTGATCCTCTGCCAGCCGCCGTCTTCTTTCCGTATCCAGCACGACAAGCAGTATTTCAAGCCCCTGCGAATATCTTTCATTGGCGAGCTTTTCACCCTTAAGAGCCTCGGCAAGCCTTTCCTTCTGGTGAAGTGCGCTTTGTGCAAGATACTCCTGACTGGCCAGCGAATCTTCAACTTCCTGAATCGCCTTAAGCACCAAACCGGAATAATTAGCCGCCGCCTGTTCGGTACGGGCTTTTGCCGCTTTGACCTGGGCCTTAAGCCTTCCGCCCTTATAGATCGGAGCAGCTAATCTCATAACAAAAGAATAGACCTGATTATCGACATTAAAGAGATCCCTGAAGTGATCGGCCTGGTAACCGCCTACGCCGGTAAGCGTAAGATCCGGGTACATCTCGGCAATACTGGCACCGATTCGTTCGTTCGACGCCTTCAACTGAAATTCCGCAGCCCTTAGATCGGGCCTTCTGTCAAGAAGTGACGCCGGCAAACCGACTGGAACTGCCGTAAGCTCCGGAAGCTCCGCAAGAGTATCCGGGACGATCTCAGTCGTCCCCGGAGCGGCACCTATAAGCACTTCCAGGCTGTGTTGAGCTAGCGCAAGAGACTCTTTTACTATTGGTTCAGCCGATTTTGCAGTCGCCAGATTTTCTTTTGCCTGGTAAACATCCAAAGGACTCGTAAGCCCCGATTTATACCTGCGCTCTACTACTTTAAGCGTATTTGTCCTGCTCTTAATATTGGCCTGGGCGGTCACCAGAAGTCTCTGCTGGGTAGCAACCCGGACGCGGGCACGGACGACTTGTGCTATTATCGAATGGGTCAACGCGGTTCTGTTTGCCTCGGTTGCAAGCAAGTCGGCAAATGATGCCTGTTCAAGACGTTTAAGCTTACCGAAAAAATCGACCATGTAATTTACAGTTATATCCTGACCGTACGTCTTGTTGATATAACCCGTCCTTTCGCCAGTCGGCGAGGAAAATGACGACTTAGAGCGGGAACGAACCCCTGAATACTGCACGTCGGGCAATCTGAGGCCGTGACTTTGAGCAAGCAGTGCTTCGGCTTCGAGAACACGGGCCGCTGCCGCTTTCAGGTCAAAATTTTTCGCAAGCGCCTTCTGGACAAATTCGTCAATGACGGGATCATTAAAACTTTTCCACCAGGTCAGCGAGGGGTCAAGCTCTTCGGACCCGGCCCACTGACTGGGAGTCAAAGAGTAACCTTCGATTCCATCAACCGGAGTAACCGGCCTGGAATAGTCAGGCCCCACCATACAGCCGCCGACAGCCAAAACAGCCAATGAAAACACTAATGATAACATTTTAAACATCATCTCGTACTCCGTTATTTTCTATTTGCCCTTTCACTCCGAAAACCGTGAAAGCTACAATATGATCAATGGCACTTGAAACTTTAAAAACCGAAGTGAACTCCCCCTCCGGTTGATTCGAAAGTATACCCTGAATATGCATCGTGTGAAGCAATTGACCCACCAATGAGAAAATCGCCCACATAACCTGCTTTTCATCCAGATCAGGGCAAATCTTTATCATTGCCTGCCGTAAAACAGCCGACATAGGCAGAATCATCTCATCAAATACCATATTCGCCACAAGCTGAGGATAAAGCATTTCACGCATCATCAGCTTCATGACGTTTCGCCCGGATGCATCTCCAATGAGGGGAGCAAGAAAAGCCTTGGAAAAGTTATGCAGCAGCCCTTCCAGCGAAACTTCTTCGGGCTGCTGAGCCATGTAATCATTGATGCTGTTGATCCTGAAATCTCGAATAGCATTAAGTCGGCGTTTGCAAACCTGCTTATAAAGATTGTCCTTGCCGCCAAAATAATAATTGATAGACGCTACATTGCACCCGGCACTTCTGGTAATGTCCCGGGAACTCGTTCCCGAAAAACCATTCTCAGAAAACAAAACCTCGGCAGCATCCAAAATACGCGTAGCAGTATCATCGGAACTCTTTTTAATATCTTGACTCGTAAAATGGCTCAAAGCAACTCCAATCAGTAAATAAAACAACCACTTTAAACAAAAGTATAAAACAATCGTTTAAACAAGTCAATAAGAAACCTTGCGGAATTGAAAAAAACATCAGACATTCAGGACGCTTTAAGTTGCACGATTGAAAAAGCGGTGTAAAAACGGTGTAGTAAAGGTGTAGTTTTTCAAGGACATTACTGCAAACCACCCCGGAATCTACTCAAAACTACAGATTGTTCGCCTTTTTCGTGAAATCTTCGGCTTTCAGACCAACATTGAATTTCAAACTCGTGTACGAGTACTTGCTGATCAAATTGCCCTCCCCGTCAAGACTTGTCACCGCAACCGGCAAACGGTATTCCATATCCACAACCAGCATCAACCTGCGGGTCGGCGAAATCTTATTGTTCGGCATAACCGTCTCAAGAACAATACACGGACGCTTATCAATCTCCTCAGTGCCGATATATTTCGCACTAAACCCATCATCCTTAACATTGCCTTTGTACAGCCCGGTAACCCTGTTAAGCAGGTTTCGTATTCCGAACTGATCGCAGGTACGGAGGCTTGTCTTAAGGACATCCTTACCCCTGGGATCGCGCTCGACAGACCTTATCCACGCCAGCAAACCCCTGGGATGAACGACCATCTTATTATTGTTTTGGCCCTTAACATAGAGCATACGGTCGGCTTTGCCGGGGTTTTTCTTCCAGGCCATGAAAATAGAAAACGGATCGTTACGGAATTTAAAAGCGATAACCTGCGGCTTTAAAAGCTTATCCTTGACCCTTTCCTGCTTGGTGAATATCCCGGTATAATCGTCAATGCTGGAATCATAATTGGCCTTCATAACCTCAAGCAGTTTGCCGTAATCGTTAACGGCAAACTCAAGGAAATCTTCGTCGGAAATCTCGCTCTTGTCAGCCGAGAAAAACTCCTTTATCGGGTCCAGCAACCGCTTTTTGATTTCTGATTCTTCGTTTTCAGCATCCGCGGCAAAAGCAAAGTTCATCGCCAACAGCATGGACGCCAAAACCACCAATACACATCTATAACGATTAAGATATTTAACGCAACTCATAATCGTACCCTTTCAAATGTTATCTCATCCAAAAATAATACACGAAAACCTCCGCACCACCTCAAATATATGTATCGGTTATTTATACTCAAAGCAAGCATAATTGTTTAATTTAAACTGGAACGGCGAGATGTGAGCCTTGGCAGTATAGAGAATTTCCGCAGATAAACTATGTAACCGGAGCCTCCGGTATTGGTTATAATATACGGGATCGTGGGTACGTCCCAAAATTTAATTTACGTGGTCGTCGAAACGCCACAATAACCCTTTTACAGGAGGCTCCTAATGGACAAGTATATTGG
>JAIPFN010000217.1 GCA_021736615.1 Phycisphaerae bacterium
CCGGACGGTCCGCCGCATTATTCTGTAGACGTCGGCGGTGACATGGTCAGTTGGTCGGGACAATCGATCGACCTCGATCCGGTTGTTGTAAATAATACCGGTACAACCCTGACCTATGAATGGATCGCCGAACCTGCCGCCGGAGTATCCTTTACATCGACTGACACCAAAGAGACGACGGTCACGATAACCAAGCCTCAAGGTGACGCGGCAACCCATACATTGTCGCTAAGCGTCAGCGACGGGGGAACTAATCCGACGATGACCGATAGTATGAGCATAGAAGTTTACGACGATGCCTGTCAGGCGGCTCGATTTGGACTGTCCCTTGCCGCGGATAAACCAACCGACTTGAACGGAGATTGTGTTACGGACCTGAAAGATTTTGCTCAACTGGCGACTACATGGCTTGATAATAACGCATTGGCAGCACCGATTGTTAAATAATAAACTGATTACTTATCGCCCATGCCAGGAAAACCAGAAAAATCACAAGGCTTTCGGCCATATTGACGGCGCTGATATTGATTCGCTTTCGGTTACTCAGGTTTTGCGGTTGGGTGGGCTGTGAAAAAAGGGCCGAAAGCTGGTTGCTCGCGGCCCTCGTGAATCTATTATTCAGATGTACAAATTCGTTTGATGCGCAGACAGATACATATTTCTTTTCGACGTAGTTACAAACTGTTAATTTTACGAATTAAGTCTGTTCTGCCCCGACTTCGAAGAAAATCGGTTACGACCTTTTTGTTCTTAGGTTCAAAGTATTGCAGCAACGAGGCCTGGAGAATTTTTTCCTTATGCCCGCGAGGCACATGGATTTCTTTACCTTTTGTGTCAAGGCCGGATACGTACATAGCTGTTGAAGCAGCCAGAGGAACGGGACTAAAATCCTGAACCTGGCGAGGTCGCCATGATTGCGAGATTAAGTAATCTGTTAGTTTCAGTGCATTATCCGCGGTACAGCCGGGATGCGAACTTATAAAATAGGGCACAAGGTATTGTTCTTTACCAACTCGACGAGAAACCTGCTTAAAATAAGCCTCGAATTCTTTAAAGATTTCAAACGACGGCTTGTTCATCAACTCAAGTACCCTGGGACAATAGTGCTCCGGAGCAACCTTAAGATGGCCGCCCACAAAATGCCGGGCCAGCAAGTAAATATAGTCTTTATTGCGAAGCGCCAGGTCATGTCGTACACCTGAAGCTACAAATACGTTTACCGGTTTCCGCTGACTTTCTTTCCATTTCACAACTGATTGCATCATCGTCATAAGTTCGCTGCCATCAGATTTGAGATTTTCGCATATCGATGGAACAAGGCAGCTTGTTCTTTCGCAACGGCCGGAACTATTGCAATTCATGCCGTACATATTGGCAGTCGGGCCGCCTATGTCGCTGATAGTGCCCCGGAATTGATTATGCCTTGTCAAGGAATCCGCTTCTTTCAATAAACTGTCAATTGAACGTGAAGAAATTTGTTTACCCTGGTGCATGTGGATGGAACAAAATGAACATCCGCCGAAACATCCGCGATGTGTAGTTATTGAGAAACGTACCGGTTCAAGGGCCGGGACTCCGCCGGATTTATCGTAAACCGGATGCCACCGACGAGTAAAAGGAAGATCATACAATTCGTCTATTTCGGACGTACTTAGAACTCGCGATGGCGGCATTACCACGAGAGTACCCGGGTCCTGTTCCTGGATTATCGGCAGGCCATTTGTGTGAGATTGACCCTCATACAATTTATGAGCATCCATTACTTTGGACCGGTCGGCTTGCTGCTGCGATAATGATGGCAGGCGTACAGCATTATCCGGTATATGTCTCTGTTGATCAGCCATGTAAGCAGTACCCGGTATGTCTGTTAACTGACTGATTGTTTCGCCATTATCTAATCTTTGTGCGATTTCTTTGATTGCAAGTTCCCCCATACCGTGTACAAGCAGATCTGCCTTGGAATCGGTCAAAACGGATCTTTTCAACTTTTCCTCGATAAAATCATAGTGAGCAATTCGTCGAATGCTGGCCTCAAAACCTCCCAAAATTACAGGTATCCCTTTAAAAGCCTCACGAACGCGAGCAGAGTAAGCAAGCAAAGGGCGTCTGGGACGAAGGCCCAATGCACTGCCAGGACTATAGACGTCCTTTTTTCGACGATGCCCCATCGAAGCATAATCATTAAGACGTGAATCAATAGCACCGGAAGTAATGCCCCAGAAAAGCCTTGGAGGACCGAAAACCCTGAAAGCATCCACGCTTCGCCAGTCAGGCTGAGCAAGGATAACCACTCGGTAACCCAGCTTCTCCAGCCACCTGCCTATCAGTGCAACGCCAAAAGCGGGATGATCAACATAAGCATCGCCACTAACAAGAATAATATCTGCCTGATCCCATCGGCGTTTATGCAATTCATCTGGAATAGTAGGAATAAATAGATTTGAATTGTTAGTTTTTATTGCGGACATGTGATAGTATTAGCGTCTCGGGTTTATTTGTTCAGGAATTGAGACCATTATCTCAATTTTGCAATTTTTTTGCAGGTTGCATTATTTAGCGTCGGTAGGATATTGACAGATTATATCTAAAATTCGGCGCATATAAATAGCCCGAAATTAACACCATTTATTGGATGCTATCGGGGTCATGCTAATTAAATAAAATATCTGAAAAGCTTAATATCTGATTGTCGACAAGTTGGTAAAACAAAAGGCAAGGGTGTATTGCTAAATATCAGAATCTGTAAATCCTCACCCGAAATTAACACAACGACCTACTCGACGTTTACTGCTGATCATATTTCGTCCCTTGCTGGTTTTCATGCGTGCTCTGAAACCGCTTTTGCGCAGCTTTTTTATCTTGCTCTTACGGTGATCTTTCAAAATAAACTTCCCTATTATGTATTAAATTCTTATTATCTGTCTTATACTTGGTCTGAGCATGATAACGATTATTTCATGTATTTCAAGTTATTTTAAAGAATTATCGAAAAATAGTGGGAAAAGTGTGCCTTTCACGTCAGTTCTTTCTTATTGCACATTGATTTTACCTTAATCAGCTTAAATATAGATTGACAAAGCTTTGGTTTTGCTAAAGAATAAACCTTGTAAGCATTTAAACTCTCAGAGACGCAATGAGGTGTTATAGCAAATAACAATATTGTGGTTCAGATTAAATGTTCGATATGATGTATCGAACTCGACACGGTTAAACCGGAAATTTGCCCTATATGTATGATTCAAGTACTCATAGCTCACTTCCTTTTCTGACCCCTCAATTCGAAGGGATAGGGGGTGCTATAAAAACATACGAAGAAGATTTCTTTGTTGAAGAATTGCCTTTATACCTTCCTTCCGGTGAAGGAACGCATATTTATGCCCAGATGGAAAAAAAGGGTATATCAACGATGGATGCGCTGGCTAAGATCGCTTCTTCGCTGCAGATACTTCGAAGAGATATCGGTTATGCCGGCCAGAAAGATGCCCGTGCCGTCACAAGGCAGTGGATTTCCGTCGAGCACATAAATCCAGACAGTTTGCTTTCGCTGAGTATACCTGATATTAAGATCATTCAAATAGCCCGTCATACCAACAAACTGAAATTGGGTCATCTTGCCTGCAATCGTTTTGTTATTCGTATTCGAAATCTGAACTTGCCAGTCAAAGAATCAGTGGAAACAACCGAAAGGGTCATGGCAATTCTGGTTGACAAAGGTGTGCCGAATTATTATGGAAGCCAGCGGTTCGGCCTTCGCAGTGAAACCCACCTTTTGGGTGAAGCTCTTTCAAAAGGCAAAATAGATGAGTTTGTTGATATTTTCCTCGGCAAACCGGAAATAGAAGAGTTGCAGACTTTTGCTCTGGCACGCTCATTTTATGAAAAAGGTGATTATGAAAAAGCTCATAAAACCTGGCCTTACTCATATTCAGATCAGCGCCGTGCGTTAAAGGCTCTCATAGCGAACAAGGGAAATAAAAAAAAGGCTTACCATGTAGTAGATAAACGACTGAAAGGTTTTTTTGTATCTGCGTATCAATCCGACTTTTTTAACCGGGTTCTTGCTTCTCGCATGCCGGGCATTGATAAACTTCTTGCCGGGGATATGGCTTATAAACATATCAACGGCGCATGTTTCCGAGTGGAAGATGCTGTTTTGGAGCAGCCTCGCTGTGATGACTTTGAGATTAGTCCTACAGGACCTTTATTAGGGTCTCATATGACCAAACTAACCGGACCAGCCGGTGATATTGAAAACCTGGTATTAGATTCTGCAGGATTGGAAAGCAGAGATTTTCAGCAAATGGGCAAATATGGTGGCCGAGGAGGCCGTCGCCCTTTGCGTTTTAAACCTCAAAATACTAAAGTCACTGCAGGCCAGGACAAATTGGGACCTTATATCGAACTGCAATTTGAACTTGATTCAGGCTGCTATGCAACTTCCCTTATTCGGGAAATCAGCAAAACCAATCTGTAAGCTCAAGAAGCAATTGAGCTTTATGGTAGCGATTACATAAATTAATGCAAACCTACGATCAAACGGATCGCATTGCCGAGACGGCCCATGTCGTCGCTGTAGCGCTCAACAAAATGTGCGTCAAAATCCAGCCTGTCTACAGTATTGGCTAAAAGGGAAAGTGAGTGCTAAGGATTGAGAATCTGCTTGAAGTTGGCTTGAAACAGAGCGAATTGATTGGTTGAGTTGTTTTCAGGTTTCATTTGTGCGTCCTTTAATATAATAACTTATTGTAAAATCCGTAAAGTGTGGTATAGTTTATAAGGTAATATCGAGCAGCGAAAAAACCTGTGTCTTACTTATCTTCCCTACAGGGTTGATGGACCTTGGTAAAAGAATGTTATTTTAAATTGTTTTTAATAAACTCTGCTTCAGTGAGAATGCAGGCTTATGGAGTGCATATGGATTATAAACCAAACTGTATTGCTGTTGTGCAATTCACATGGAATGGAGGATGTGAATTTGGGAATTTAGCCCAACTTGAGCAACAATGCAGCCGACGCCAAATTCAGTTTCTGATAAGCCTGATGAATAAGACTTGTAAGACGATACAAAAATATTCATCGGATATGTATTACACTCTAATAGGGAAAAATATTCGCTTGAGGCTTGCTTCCAATTGTAAGGAGGCAATCAGTCTTGCCCCCCATGAACTTGTATTTGACATAAGCCTTCTCGATTGTCCCACAGAAAATAAAGACCAACGAATGTTTTTTTTGGTCGGCATCCTTGAAAGCGCACTGTTTCATTTTTGTAATCCAGAGTTTCATATCACTCGGGTTAGACATCATAGTCTTTATTTTTATGATGCACATAGCTCCATTTATTCGGCGACTACTAATGAACTTGAGACTCATAATTTAAACCTGCAAACCGGCCTGGATCTGGAAGTCCTTGACAACAAAGACCGTATCATTCAAATGGAAACATTCTGGGCCTGGGCCGGGAGTCAGGCACAAATTGAAGAGTTTTACGAGACAGGAATCCACAACAAAAAAAGAACTCTGGGTTATCTCAAAGAACAGGTCCGCCAGTTGCTGAAGTCCTTCCCAGCATCACTAATGAGATCAGTAAAGCATCCTGAAAAAATGTTGACACAATTTAAAATTTTCACAGACGATGCGAACTCTTTAGTAGTATTGTATGCAATTGGCCAAAAGAGCTCAAAAGTTTTTCGGATTCGACCTTCACATTGTCTTGACGCTATGGCAGCGCCGGCGGCATGTAAAACGATTGAATATCGCGGAATTTGCACGGATATCTTCTATGACCATGGCCCATACATCCAGACTTGGCTTGAGCGGCTCAAAACGTATTCTAAGGACCTTTCACTCGGGACTATGATGCGTAATCTGCTTGTCGACGATGTACATTTGGTCCAGGCTTCTATTGACGAACTATATAAAAAACTTCGCCGAAAAGAAAATGTTTATGAAACGACACGTCTTTTGTATGCCACCTTATACCACTGGTATCTATCGGATAAGGCACTTTCGAAATCAGTATGCTACAGAGTCAGCCGTATAATGGAAGACCTGCTGACCGAACGTCCTATGACTTTCCCAAGAAGCCGCACAAATCGTTCCGTTTTCCGTGGAGACAAAGCTTTAATTCAAGTTAAGATCGACAAACCTTACCGAATCAAACGTGACAACATCCAAGCCAGGCTGCAATGGACTGTCAATGGCAACCGCAAACGAACACTTCCTATGGAAAACAATGCCAAAGCTGATTCAACGGACAAACTTGTGTACGAAGTTGAACTGCCGATTCATAAAGGTTGGATCCATTATGCTGTTCAGTTTACAGAAGATCAAGGGCTCCACTGGAACTATGAACAATTTGATCCGAATAGCCATGGTATGATCAAGTTTGTTGCCGATGAACGCGGGCAACGTGTACTGAGCTTATATGCCGATACTTTTAACTTAGAACTCGATGAAAATTTGAAACCTGTTCGAGATGATACCGGGGCATATAAATATGGTTCTTTTGATCAGTTAGCAGAACAACTCGAAGATATTAAGGCAGAGGGGTATACTAGAATCTATCCTCTTGGAGCTCTGGAACTGGGCTGGGCCGGTGAAGCAGGCCCCGATCCATCTGTGTTTTCGATATGGGATGGCAAAACGATTCGTCCTGATCTTGGTGGCTTAGAAGGTTTACTAAGGCTTAAAAAACGGGCTGATGAACTGAATATGAAGATCATTCTGTGTATAATGTCCCATTATTCCAAAGCTAATACAAATTATCCATACCGCCTGCCTGTATATATCAAAGATTTACAAGGCAAACTTACCCGTAGGGCCGGCTGGGATGGTGAATGGGACGAATGGCACGACAGTTTCATGGTAAATATGCGTGAGTTTGACAACGTGCAGTATCTGTCCAGTATATGTGAAGAACTTACAGAGATGGGGTTTGCTCTGCGAGTAGATGTCGGACACGGATTCGACACAGTTTTCCCGGTAGATTGTCAGCAGCCAAGCAGCACTAAACTTTTCGGCGATATAACAGTTCCTGGTTTTGAGCCGGTTGATTTGAGGGGAACTCGCCAGGCAAATATTCCTATTCTTTACGCTTCTTATCGTGCTCAAAAGGCCAACCCCTCATTCAGCCTGTTTTACAGTGAGCAATGGCACGGCAATGAAGAGCGAATGACTAAAAGCGGAACCGTCCCGTACAATGCTATTATAAAGAATCTTGAAAATATTCGTGACGGTGAGGAGGTGAATTTCCCGCAGGGTCTCAATGACAATATGCTGTATTTACAGGATAACTATAATAAAATTGGCGGGCAAACACTGTCTATGTTTAACAGTCATGACGAAGAGTCGCCCATAAGCAATTATCAGAATATGATTTGGCCTACAGCAGCGTTTCTGGTCTTCAGCAGCTATGGCCCTTTGATGTATCATATAAGCCGTCTGCCTGACGATACAAATGGATCCTTTAGAAAACGTTTTGATCTGGCATATTTGGAATGCTGGAAACACTGGGTTAATAACCGGTATGCTCATCCATGGCAAAGAGAAGAGCAGGTACGTCAGCAGTTGTCCCACCAGTATCCGCTGCTGAATGGATATGGAGCATATCTTAGAGGTCTTTTCCAGATTGCTAATGAAAATCCGGCACTTACAAAAGGAACTATTACTCCGTTAGAAACCAATAACGGACGAATTGCAGCGTTTTTACGATCATATAACGACCGCAAAGTCCTTTGCGTGTTTAATTTCCCAAATCCGCATGATCAGGGTCAGCAAGCAATATCGCGTGAGTTTAATTTCAGGTTGAATATTGCAGGTACCGATAAACCGGCCATTGAGATTTACGTAGACGGGATATATGAAATTAAAGAACAATATAATAATGTCGAAGGACGACACCGTAGAGGTAATAAACAGTATTGGTCAGGCCAGGAATTACTAACGCTTGGATTTTGCGGTGTTTTGCCGCCGGTTTCATCTCATGTATATGAAATAATTGAGCGGGATTATGACGCTTGTGACAAAATGGTCCTTACAGATTCGTTCGTAAGATATTTCTCCTACAGCAAGCAGGACCGGCTAGGTTGTTCTTTTATAGCAAGGATATTTGCACAAGCCTGTCATGAGCAAAGCAAAGGTTTCGAGAAATTCTGTGAATTATTTACCACTGTCGTCGATACATTTTCGAAAAGTCACCAATTGCGAGTATCAGACCTTTCAACTCTGCTGGGGGAACTCTGTGAACATGAACCGGAGATTCAAAATAGCATGGTTGATTATCTCATGCGGATCGGTGTTAATGAAAAAGGACTATTTACAGAAACCATTTGCACCAGTGCCGGACAAATTCTCCAGTCAATGAATGTCGGGCCAGTGGTTCTTGTATCGCCAGAATCTAAATTCAGCGGTAGTTCAGGAGGTGTTGGATTATACACTACCGATATAGCAGATGTACTCAGCGAAATGGGATTTCAGATCATTATAGTCACGCCACTGTATGAGTGTAATCGCAAGCAAATCTTTGATCAGTATAAGCCCCGATATGAGGGACACAGTTTCAATGTTCACTTCCCAAGCTTCCATGAAGACACACAAAGCATCGTAGAAGACGATCAATGTACCGTCGTTAACCTTTATCGTACAAGAATCGTTCGTAAAAAACATGGCCAAAAAGCATCATTTGATGTATTCTACTTGGAAAACGCTGAGTACTTCAATGAGCCTTATGGCGGTACAACATCAGAAGACAAGATAAGACGCGGAAGAATGATTTCTCAAGGTGCACTTGAGGCACTACGAACTTTTAATGTTTATCCCTCTGTGATTCAGACCAACGAGTGGCCAACCTGGTTAGTGCCAGTATACCTAAAGCGATGGGATGTGTACCGTAACGATCCGCATTTCAAGAAGACGCAGGTTTTAAGCATGATGCATAATCCGCACCCGGCTTATAGCATTTCACTGGATGAAGCTAATCCTGCCCGCAGGGAATATTATCTGAGGGTATTGGGGCTAGACCCTCTCTTCGATCTGGATGTCGCGTTTAACGTTTACAGTTCAAGCGGGTATGAAATCAATTTTACTTATATGATGCTAAAGACATCGCCATTTATTGGAACGGTAAGCCGGGCTATGCAGGAACGCATCCTTGCCGAACCGTGGTTGTTCGGACACGCGAAACTATTCCAGGAAAAATATCAGAACGGCCGTTTCTTCGGACGCCGAAATGGATTTAATATGGGTGCTCGGCAGAGGTTTTGGTTTGGCGGCAGAAACAGCCTGCTTGAAACATACAGCCGTAGATCGCAGCGAAGATTATTTTCAAAATATACCCGGATCAAAAAGAGCGCAAAGCTTAAACTGCAAAATGACCCTAAAATCGGCATACGAACAGACAATGACGAACATAATCATGTCATTTTTGGAATGCTTCACCGAATATGTCGCCAAAAAGGTTTTGAGCTTCTAGTTGACTGGAAAGTGTATGACGTTGACGGTCAGCGAAGGGTATGCTACGAACCTGGAAAAATGGATGGAAACACAATGCTGGAGTATTTCCTGTCATGTCATCGGCGGGCTCAATTTGTTATTTGTGGACGTGTCGAAGGCAGCCCGGACGGGCTTCGTTACCATAGTCATCTTCAACGGATTAAGAACAATCCTTGCTTCTCCGAGCAACTGGGTTATTTCCCTGAAGGGTCCCTCCCTTCTTCACTTTACCGAAATCTTTACATTGGCTCTCAGTATTTCGTTATGCCATCAGGAGGTGATGTTGGTGAACCCTGCGGCATCAGCCAACAGGAGGCACATGCCGGCGGCACACCGGTTATAGCGCATCATCAGGACGGTCTTATTCGAACGGTAGCTGACAAAGATTTTGGTGATACTAATTCCCCGCCTAATGGGATTAAATTTAGCGGATTCACAGGAGAAGCCTTGCTTGATGCCTTGAATGATGCTATGGAGATATATACTAACAGGCAGCGGAAGATGTATAAAGATGACAAGGGCA
>JAIPFN010000218.1 GCA_021736615.1 Phycisphaerae bacterium
CATGCGGTCTCCCTGTATGACAACGGCCATGTCGTGCAGGGCGGTTCCCGGATAGAAAATTGTTTTCATCAATTCAGCGGTAACCTTGGAATCGATCTTGACGCCGGTTTCTATGAACTCGGCTAGACCGACCTGCTGCTGAATAACCATAATGGCTCCTGTTCTGGTTGCCGAAAGCTGGGTGACTGCGTTGATGATCTCTTCGACTGTACGGGAGAGCTGTTGGGGTGAACTCATAAGGAAACCGGCTTGTCCGATGCTCATTAAAGCCCTGCGGATCTCGGGTTGGAATGCGATTACCACTATAAAAAATGCACCTACGGCAAATCCATTAAAAAGGTATTCGATACGTTCGAGACCGAATCGTTTTACGACAAGGTCAAGAATCAGGATTCCGATGACGATGATGAATATAACGCCCTTGAAGAGCCTTTCCCCGCGGGTCCCTTCGAGAAAGCTGACTGCCCAGTTGACAACGATACCTATCAGAAGAAGTTCAAAGAGTACGATAAGCATTTCGTCTGGTGAGTTTTTTACTCTGAGAATGTATTCAAGGATCGCGTTCAACGATTCCGACTCCAGTTTTAAATCCGTTTAATGTCATACGCAAAGCTGGTACTTTATACCCTTTACCGTATGACCTGGGAGGATGTTGTGAAAATTATTATAAAATCCCCCGAAATTCGGGGAATCGATTATGGTCAGCACTGTTATTGCTAAAAGAATGCAATTATCTGACAGTTGCCAAAGTCTAACATATACCAAACTGATTAGTAATCTCGTATAAGCTTGTCGGTGAGCTTAGAACGCTTGTCCAGGAGTAATATAGCGTCAACGTCGTCGGCAATCTGCCCTAAGCCGCTGCCTACGATCTGTTTGTGCCTTCTTGACCTTTCGGCACTTGTTTCGCTCATGGATCCGCCGCATCCGGTCAGGGTTAAGACGAATACCACAAGGCAAGTCGACAATATAAGATATCTTAACGAGTTCAGGTTCTTTATGTTTTTCATATTCTTTCCAGTCCAAAAATTATAAACGTACTTTTCACCACCCCGAAATACAGGGGCAAAGTCAGTTCAGTTGAGACACTCCATAATAGTATCATTTCCGGCGTTACATGTCAATATTAATCCCTCAAGCCGGTGTTAAAATTATTAGCAGAAAGGATTTAAACAGCGTTCTATTTGTTATATTCGGCTTATAAACGGTTTGGACTAAATAAAATTTCATAAGTGAGGAGTACTAATAAAAGATTTAAATGTTTGATTGGAGGAAAAAAAGAGGAGTTTTCTATTGACAGTCGGTTCTTTTAGTCTAGAATTGCTTTTTTTAGACTTTAAAATAGACTTATTACCGGAACTGCTATGAAAACAAGCCGCATAAGCAGAATTGTTCAGTTATTGATATTGCTTCAGTCTGGCGAGGGTCATTCTGTTGACGACCTTGTCGATCTCCTTGATGTGAGCCGTCGGACACTATTTCGTGATCTTAATGAGCTTGAGTCAATAGGCATCCCTTATTATTATGACAATCAGGCCGGAGGGTATCATCTTGACCCTGACTTCTTCCTTCCGTCGATCAATCTGAACCTGCAGGAGGCGTTAAGTATTCTTATGCTTATTCGCAAGGGGTCGGCTCATCTTCCAAAAGCTTTCAAAAATTCGGCAGTTATGGGCGGTATCAAGATTGAAAACAACCTTCCCGGTGAAATTCGGAGGTATTGCAACGCTACTCTGGATAAGATTTCTGTCCGTCATGACTGGCATACACAAGTTGGGCCTGCCGAGAAGACTTTCTGGATTTTGCAGCGCGCTGTCGGCAGGAAGTTCCGGGTCAGGATCGTTTATCACTCGCTTTATGACGGTGGCGATATCGAGACCGTGCTAGATCCTTATCATATGGCTTTTAAGAGCCGCGGTTGGTATGTTATCGGTAAGTCTTCGATTCATAATGAGGTACGAACTTTTAAGATCAACCGGATCAAAGAAATTACGGTCATGGAGAAGTGCTATGTTCCGTCGGATGACTTTGACGTCGAGGAGCATTTTGGAAATGCCTGGTCGATGATCAAGCAGGGGGATGTTTGCGATGTCAAACTCAGGTTCAGCCGGATGGTCGCGAAAAATGTCGCCGAGGTTCTCTGGCACAAATCACAAAAGACTCGCTTTAATGTTGACGGGTCACTTGACGCTGAGTTTCGAGTTGACGGAATCGGCGAGATCAGCTGGTGGATTCTTGGTTATGGCGACCAGGTAGAAGTGATCGCTCCGAAGGAACTGCGAAAGAAAATTGTTACAATCGCAAAAAATGCCGCAAAGATTAATAGCTAAAAAAAACTTCAGGTTTAGCAATCGAGCATGATTTTTTTCATACTGGTAAGACCGTTTTCAAATTCGATATGCTTGCCAATGACTGCCTCTCAGCTTACAGTTTTTATGTATAGGTTTAGGCCGTCGTCAGTGCTGTGGCCGGCAAGGCAGAATACGCAGGCGATGCTATTGATTTCCGAGTATTTCTAATGCCGCTGCCCGCAGCCGCAACAGACATAAGCCATACACTAAAAATTTAATTGCTCTAACTTGACAATTTTTGCGGCATAAAGTAGACTCTTGCCTGTTAATATTTTTTCGGAAAGGTTGTGTATTGTTATGGCGCAGGAAGAACAGGTACTTGTAGTCGAGCGGAAGGTCATCGAAGAACTGGGGATGTTTCACGGGCTGCAGTTTGATGTTGCCCCCTACCTCGAAAAGCTTTTTGCCCCTGGAATTATGAGTTTTATGCCCAGAAGCGCCGCCGAGACCAATCCGGACTACAAACAGCTAATTCCTTATGTAATAATGGGTTGCGAAGGTAAGTATCTCAACTACATACGCGGTAAACGTGCCGGTGAAAAGCGATTAGTAGGCAACAGGTCGATGGGAATCGGCGGCCATATTAACCCGGTCGATGAGAATCTGTTTAATCAGAAGGATCCGCGCGAAATGTACTTGGAAGCCGTCGCGCGGGAGATTAAAGAGGAAGTCAATGTCGAAACCGGATATACCGACAAAATAGTAGCACTTTTAAACGACGACACTAATGAGGTCGGTCAGGTCCACTTGGGGGTTGTCCATTTCTGGCAGCTTGAAAGTGAATCCGTCAGCCGGAGCGAGCAGATGATTACGCAATTGAACTTTATGACCTCTGAAGAGTTGAACCAAGTGCGCGAAAGCCTGGAAACATGGTCGCAATTATGCCTCGACGGAGTGGATAAATTTCAGCAATAGCCTGCAAGGAGATAAAACGAGGACTCAATGCGTTTTGCTTTATTGATATTCGTCTATCCGCAGTAGTTATCGATCAATCGAATAATTGTCGCGGCGGTTTTTTCTTTTTTCATGTCCTGTAGTTCCAGCCAATCTGCCTTTGCGGTTTTTATATAGACTGTCGACTTTTCGGCGGCGATTGCAGTAGGTGCGTTAGCAATTATCATGTCGAGATTTTTACTTTTTAGTTTGGATTCGGCGTTATGTTTCAGCGACTTATCTTCCAGCGCGAATCCCGCGATGAACTGTCCCTTACTTTTATTCCGCCCGGCCCATTTAAGAATGTCTTGTGTGGGTTTTAGTTTTATGGTCAGTTCGGTGTCGGACTTTTTGATCTTCACTGTGGAAGTTTTCTCCGGTTTATAATCCGACACGGCCGCCGACATTATCAGGCAGTCTGATTTAAGGAAGTGTTTCTTTACAGCTTTGAACATTTCGGCGGAGGTTTCAACTTCGATGACCTTTGCCGCAGCCGGTCTTCTAAGGGTCGTCGGTGCAGTAATAAGTGTGACGTTGTGTCCGGCCTTTATCGCTGCACGTGCCAGGGCGTATCCCATTTTGCCTGTGCTTGCATTTGATATGAAACGTACCGGGTCGATGTATTCCCTGGTTCCTCCGGCTGTTATGAGTATATTCATAATTAGCCTTTACAGCTTACTTAATTTCTTTGGCTATCTGTTCTATTTTTTTGAGAATATCAGATGGTTCGGCCATTCGGCCTATAGCCTCGGTTCCGCAGGCGAGTCTGCCCGTCTCGGGACCGATTGTATGAAATCCGAATCCTTTCAGGGTCTCTACGTTTTTCCTGACTGCCGGGTTTTCCCACATATTGTTATTCATTGCCGGTGCGATCAGAACAGTCTTTTTCCAGCACCCGCACAGAGTTGTGCTCAAAAGGTCATCGGCGATTCCGTTTGCGGCTTTGCCTATTATGTTTGCCGTCGCCGGTGCTATGACGATTATGTCTGCATTTTGTGCCAGTGAGATATGGCTGATCTCAGCGTTATAACCGGCTGCGGGTTTTCCCCACATACCGGTCAACACTGGATGCGATGTTATGGCCTCGAAAGACCTTGGCCTTATCAGTTTTGTTGCGCTGCGTGTCATTATACAATTAACCTTCGCCCCTGCCCAAGTCAGCTTGCCGGCCAGGTCAATTGCTTTATAGGCGGCTATTCCGCCCGTAACTCCAAGTAATATATTAAGATCGCTTAGCATGCGGCTATCTTGTTTACCTAGAGTTTAAATGCCGGTGTTTCGGATTTACCGGTATCGGTATCGATTGCGATCTTATCGTACTTGATCTCTTCGACGACGATCTCCATCATGGTCTTGCCCTCGGTATCATCGATAAGAGGCCGAGCGCCTTCCATCAGTTCGAGCATCCGTTTTTGGATAAGGGACGATAGCTTAAACTTACCGCCAACCTTATTGACTATCTCTGTGTCTTTCAAATCTTCTATCATGCGTTTTCTCCGGTCTTTTCTTGTATAATATCAATTATTTCATTTATCGCTGTCTCAAGATCATCATTGATGACTATGTGGTCATAATGCTGCCATGCTTTTGCGGTTTCTTCGCCGGCTCCCTGAAGCCGTTTCTTTCTCGATTCTTCGTTCTCGCCTCTTTGTCTTACGTCCATTCTTTTTTCCAGGTCATTGGTATGCGGTGGTACGATGAAGATCAATTCTACATCTTCATAAACTTTCTTTACCGCCAGTCCGCCCTGTACGTCGATCTCCAGAAGCACTGTCCTGCCCTTTGCGAGTGCGTCTTCGACCGGTTGCCACAGAGTACCGTAAAGATTTCCAAAAACCTCGGCATATTCGAGAAAGCGTTCATCGACTATGCCCTTTTTAAACTCTTCGGTTGTGAGGAACTGGTAATGCTTGCCATCGACTTCATTTTCGCCTTTTGCCCGTGTCGTTACAGACGTGCAGAGATAGGCGCCGAGCCTTTTTACTATCTCCGACGAGATAGTGCTTTTGCCAACCCCCGAAGGGCCGCTGATGACAATAAGTTTTCCGTTGTTATTTTTCATGCTTATCAACTAAACCCTTATTCGACATTTTGAACTTGTTCTTTAATTCTGTCAATAATGCACTTCATGTCTATAACCAGGTTGCTTATGTCGGCGTTCAAGGCCTTGCTTCCGATCGTATTTGTTTCCCGCAGCATTTCCTGGCTGATAAAATCCAGCCGTCTTCCCGCGTTTTCATCGCTTTTGCAGGCCGTTTCAAACTGCTTGATATGGGAATTGAGACGAGTAATTTCTTCGGCGACATCGCTTCTTTCGGCGAAAATCGCCACTTCCCTTGCAAGCAGATCGGAATCAATTTTCAGCTTTGCGTTTGCAAGCAGTTCATCGACTCGTTTTTTCAATTTTTCATGATACTGTTCCACAGTATTTACGCTGTTGCTCTCAACCTGATCGGTCTTATCCTTCAGTATCGCACAGTTTGCCAGTAAATCATTGGCCAGGTCGATACCTTCCTGTACTCTTACCTCTTTCAACTTGTCAATTGCTTTGCCCGTCAGGTCAAGTATTACAATCTTGAGCTTTTCGGCCAGTTCTTCCGACGGTGCGGTGTCCTGTACTGCTCCGGGTAAGGTCAGCAGCACAGCAAGGTCGATCTTTTCTTCAACATTAGACTCGGCGGCGACTTCTTTCAGTTTGTCGATGTAACCTTTTAGCGTATTTTTGTCGATTTCAACATCGGCCTGTGATGATATGTTATGCATACGCAGAGAATAGTTAACTGTTCCCCGGGATAACTCATTTCGGATCATTTTTTCGATCAAATCATTGAGAAACGCCGCTTTTTCCGGCAGACGTATATACGCCTTTAAATGCCGGTTGTTGACCGAGCGAATCTCGACCGAGTAAACCGTACCGTCTATCTCGGCGCTAACTTCACCGAATCCAGTCATACTGCTTATCATATTATACCCGCTTATTCAGGTGTATCTTCAGTATTGCCTATTGGTGCAGGTTCATCGTCGGTAGTATCAGGTGTAACCGGCATTGCATTGCCTGTTTCGTCTGGAATAGCCGGTGCGCTTTGGTTGGTCGCTGGAGGCAAATCTTCCAGTCCCTCTGGGGCCGATAGTTTCCCATACTTGACGAGGATGATCGCCAGGAAAAAGAATAAAAATACCAGTCCTATCGTTACCCACGTCAAAAAGTCGCCAGTTTTCGTGCCCAGAAGACCGCCACCGCCGCCTGCTCCGCCAAAAGCACCGCCAAGACCGCCGCCTTTGCCTTTCTGGATTAGAATAATTCCAATCAATAACAGTGCAACGATCAGCCAGACAATACCGATAAAAGTGATCAATACATTGGCCAGTGGAAGATTTATCATTTTTTACCTCTCTTAACTATCAAAGTTCTAGGTTTTAAATCATCTAATAATAGATTTTCATTTTGTCGTCATTATAACTATGCGACGGTATTAATCATAGCAGAAAAATCTTCTACTTTCAGCCCGGCACCGCCTACAAGCAGACCGTCTACGTCCGGGTTGGCCATCAGTTCGGCAGTATTGCCTGGTTTTGCCGATCCGCCGTACTGGATAATCGTATTTTCGGCTACTGTGGCATCGTACATCTCTGCCAAAAGCTTGCGGATCATAGCATGAACTTCCTGTGCCTGATCGGCTGTAGCGGTTTTGCCCGTTCCGATTGCCCATACTGGTTCGTAAGCGATAGTTACATTTGCCATTTCTTCTGCCGAAACACCGTCGAGGCCCTTTTTGGTCTGTGCAGTGACGACTTCGTCAGTATTGTTGCCTTCTCTTTCTTCAAGCAGTTCGCCAACGCAAAGGATCGGTTTGATCCCTGCTGCCAGTGCAGCTTTGAGCTTTGTGTTGATCAGTTCGTCCGATTCGCCGATTACGTGTCGTCTTTCCGAGTGACCGCAAAGAACGTATGTGCAGCAAACGTCTTTGAGCATTTCGCAACTGATCTCGCCGGTGTATGCACCGTTGCCTTCAAAGTAAACGTCTTGTGCGCCCATTTTGATACCCGAATCGCCGAGTGCTTTTGCTACTGACTGAAGATATACGAACGGCGGGCATACTGCCACGTCGACGGTTGTCACTGATTTAAGGGCATCGGCGAGTCCTGATGCAAGCGCAACGCTGGATTCGCTGTTGGTATTCATTTTCCAATTGCCGGCTATAAACGGCTTTCTCATTTTTTGCTCCTGTTTAAGGTTTAAATTGTAACTCGTACCGCCGGCATCTTGCCGGCTTTATTTCTGTTCAAGCCGTTACGATTCCGGCTCTTATACTATAATAGTGTTGTATTTCTTGGAAAGCTTCCAAGCACCGATAGCTGCAAACAGTGTTTCTTTGCCTCATTCAGTGCTTTCTGTACGTTTTCTTGTGTTCTGTGACCCATAAAGTCAACGAAGAAGCAGTATTCCCATTCTCTCTTTTTGCTTGGCCTAGACTCGATATTCGCCAGGTTCAGCCCGTTGTCCCGGAATATTTGCAGAACGTCGACCAGGGCTCCTGCCTTGTGCGACGTACTGAACAGGATACCTGTCTTATCGTCGCCGGTTGGCTTTGAATCCTTTTTGCCGATAACCAGAAAACGCGTAATATTATTTGCAATATCTTCGATATTTTCGCAGATCTTTTTCAGTCCGTACAGTTCGGCGGCGATCGATGACCCGATAGCGGCGGTGTTAGGCTTTTTGGCGGCCATCTGAGCGGCCCTTGCCGATGATGCCGCCGGGATCGTCTTTGTTTCTTTAAATGTCGCGCTAAGCCAGTTTCTGCACTGTGCAAAAATCTCCGGTTTCGAGTAAACTTCTTCTATCTCATCAATGCTGCAGTTGGCAAGCAGATTGTGATGGATCGACATATACACTTCCGCACAGATCATTACGTCGGTATCGACAAACGCGTCAAGGCTTTCGTTGACGGTTCCGCCTGCCGAGTTTTCCACAGGTACTATCCCAAAGTCACTGTGCCCTTTGGACACTTCGTCAAAGATGGTGCGTATATCTGTTACCGCTTCGTATTCAACGCTCTGTCCGAATTTCATCAACGCAGCCGTATGACTAAAACTGCCTTCAGGACCGAGAAATGCGATACGCAAAGGCCTTTCCAGAAAGAACGACCCGCTCATCAGTTCCCGCCAGATCGCCACAAGCGTTTTATCCGGCAGAGGCCCATTATTGGAGGCAATGACCTTATCCAGCACAGCTTTTTCACGGTGCGGGGCATATATCTCCGTATCGGTTTCGCTCTTGATCTTGCCGACCTCGACAACAATGCGCGCACGTTCGTTTAGAAGCTCAACGAGCTTCGAATCGATCTGATCAATCTGATTTCTTAGTTCATCTAGTGACATATCGCTCTATATCTGAATTATGCGCAAACTTTCTCTGCAAATACAAAAGCCCATTTATATAACATAAATCCGGTCTGCGGTCAATCAAAATAAGGGCAGATTTTTATCGTTGGCCCCCAAACGGAAAAGATAGTGCTTTTCTGGTCGCTGTTTTGCTATATAATAGCATATTACCGGGTTTAAACAGGCCGATTTATGAGATATGTGACATTTGAGACGAAATTTGGTTTTTTTGGGATTCTGACTAGCCAGGGCGGTATTTTGCGTACATCTCTGCCAGTTTCTGACCGTAAATCCGCCGAAAACGACTTGCTGACCGGCCTGGAAGGGGCGGAATTTGACCCGGACCTGCTGGCAGACCTCCAAAATCAGATAAAATCATATTTTTCAGGTACTTACGTCGAATTTGATGAAAATATACCGCTCCAGCTTGCCGGTTTGTCCCGATTTGCGCAAGACATCCTCAAAGGCTGCCGCAAAATCCCGTACGGACATACGGTCTCTTATGCAGAACTTGCCCAAATGGCGAACCATCCAAAAGCAGCACGCGCAGTCGGAAACGCCATGGGCAACAACCCGATCCCGCTGATAATGCCGTGCCACCGGGTCGTAAAAAGTGACGGCACCACAGGGGGCTTTCAAAGAAACCGCCCGGGAGGGACGGATTTAAAAAAAAGGATGCTGGATGTAGAGAAGTGTACCAAAAGTAGTCCGTTTAGTACCGGTTTGAAATAGGATTTATTTGTCTGTCCACAATATTTGCAATTTATGGTTTAGTTCTATAATACTGCCAGCGGGCTTTTTGGGCAGAAACCGAGGTATGAGAAGAATATCCCCACGATGATAACCAGTATTGCTTCTATCTTCATGAAGTTCGGGCTGTTTACTATTTTTTTGGCTAGCGATACCATGGTTTTCGGCAGGATCAGGATTGCTACCCCTTTTATCAGTGCCATCCACCCGATTACGGTGATTATTACCGAAAAGTCCTTTGTCCATGTGTTATGGAAGATCACGATCAGCAACCCGACAACAAGAGCCATCATTCCGCCGATATACAGCACACCGGTATTTCCAACAAAATCAGTAAACATATTCTTATAAAAGTCCGGGTTAATAAGCATCCCAACACCGATAGCTAAATAAACAACCGAAAAAATCTGAAAAATCTGAAAGTCCGACATAGCTTCCCCTTATTTTTAAATGTCTATTGTCAATTGAATAATGACTAATGTCGGCTTGCCTGAGCAGATTTCTTTAATTTCAAGCTGTCTACTCTACAATGTTGCTGATTTATGCCTGTGCGAATGGCATTCTATATTTACCGCAACCGG
>JAIPFN010000219.1 GCA_021736615.1 Phycisphaerae bacterium
GTTTTCTTTGTTTTTTTAACCGTTCATCTCTTGTCAAATTATTTATGGCGGTCAATTTGATTGTATTTGTTGAGTTTTTAATCGGGCCTTTGGCCCTTGCCCCCTGTCGCTAAATGGTTTAGATGATTACCTTTGGCAATCGCTATTTTTATACTGGGTCCCGGATCAAGTCCGGAATGACAAAAAATGGAGGTGTTTTATTTTTGTTGAGGTTTGGCGCCCTCCGCCTTTGGCGGTGGGCTTGACCCCGGGTTGGTGAACCCGGGGTTAATGGTCGTGTGGATGCGACCGCGGAGACTTGCGAAAATCTGGGAGGTTCGGCGCCCGCCTTTGGCGGGCTTACCGCGGGATTGGTGAATCCGGGGTTAAATGTGGGGTAAATTGCTTATTTTTCATTTAATTTCTTGACTTTTTTGGGGTTGGACGGTAGATTATCCCGATTACCCTCTATACTATGGGGGGTGAAATCACTTTCGGTGTGTTGCCGGTAGTGCTAAACCGGGCTTTTCGGCGTAGAAAACGCCCATAATGTTACTTTTTTTATATTTGGAGGTTAGTTCTGTGAGCAAAGAACTGGCACGCGACCTAATCGGCGCAGGTGTCCATTTTGGACACGGGGTCAGCCGCTGGAACCCGAAGATGGCTCCGTATATCTTCGGCAAACGCAGCAAGATCCATATCATCAATGTGAAGGAAACACTAAAAGGGCTTCTAATATCCAAAAAGCTCCTTGCCAACGTGGTTTCTTCGGGTAAAGACGTTGTTTTCGTAGGCACAAAAAGACAGGCCCAAAAGCCGGTCCAAATGATCGCCGCAAAGACCGACATGCACTATGTCTCTGAGCGTTGGCTCGGCGGAATGCTGACTAACTTCCAGACAATCCGCAGTCAGCTTAAGAGGCTTGAAGAGCTTGAAGCTATGGACAAAAGCGGCATGCTGGCCAAAGAAAGCAAAAAACAAGAAGCCAGACTGAAACGTGAAATGCGTAAGATATCGACAAACCTTGGCGGGGTTCGCAATATGAACCGTCTTCCAGGAGCAGTTATCGTAATCGATACGAACAAAGAACACCTTGCACTTCGCGAAGCCAAAAAACTCGGGATCGTCACTATCGGCATTATCGATACGGACTCGGATCCGGACGAGGTGGACGTAGTGATCCCGGCTAACGATGACTCTATCAAAGCTATCGAAATTATCCTCGGTCAGCTCGGCCAGGCAGTAGCTTACGGCAAGACACAGTTCACGCCTGCAGGCGGGCCCGGCGGAGCACCAAAGGGACGCTCCAGAAGAGAATCGCTAGCAAGTGCAGGCGGCGGTAAAAAGCCGAAAGCACCAGGCGTCAAACCGGCTCCTCGTGCGATAAAGACCGATGAAGATGCTCCGGCGGCTCCAGCGGCTGCTCCTGAAGCTCCAGCGGCGGCACCAGAAGCTCCGGCTGCTCCGGAAACTCCGGCGGCACCTGAGGCACCGGCTGGCGAGTAATCTTAGTTGTGAGTTTTTATCCCTGTGCTTGCGCTTCGGGCTTTTGTTTGAGACATTGGTACGGGAAATTTGAAATTTAATTGAATACAGGAGTTATAGAAATGGCAGAAATTACAGCTGCAACCGTTATGAAGCTTCGCAAGATGAGCGGGCAAGGTATGATGGACTGCAAGGCGGCTCTTAAGGAATCCGGCGGGGACCTTGATGAGGCTATGGCAACGCTTCGCAAAAAAGGGCTGGCTACGCTGGCTAAGCGTGCGGGCCGGGATACGACAGAAGGAAAAGTAGTTAGCAATGTATGCGATGACGGCAAGACGGCAGTTATTTGCAGCCTTTGCTGCGAGACCGACTTCGCGGCGAAAAGCGAAGACTTCGGCATTGTTGCCGGTCAACTGGTCGAATGCGCTATGGCTTGTTCGGCAGATGAGGGCACAGATGCCCTTCTGGCAACCGAAATCGACGGCAAAAAATTCGAGACTATCATCACTGATATGGTCAGCAAGACGGGCGAAAAGACCGAACTTGGGGACTATATCAAGTATAAGATCGAAGGTTCGGGCGTTTTCGGCAACTATATCCACTTCAACAATAAGCTTGGTACTTTGGTTGAGATCGAGACGAGCAGTGACGATGTTTCCTGTGCTATCGCCGAGACAGCTAAGGAAATCGCGATGCATATCACCGCCAATAACCCGGTATCTGTCGATAGGGATTCGTTCGATCCTGCAGTTATCGAAAAGGAAAGAGAGATCGCCAGGGAACAGGTTAAGGATAAACCGGCTCAGATCATCGATAAGATCGTTGACGGTAAGATCGGTAAATTCCTGGCAGACAACTGCCTGGTCGACCAGGCTTTCGTCAAAGACGACAGCATGACGGTCGGAGAGGCCCTTGATAAGGCGGCAAAGGCCGCAGGCGGCACGGCGAAAATAAAACGTTTCGTACGTGTTGCAATCGGCTGATAAGATTGTATAATAAGCATCGAAGACTTTGGTTTTCGGTGCTTTTTTTTTGGGCTAATGTCGTGGTTGCTTAGTGTGTAATTAACCATGAAGGACATGAAGAGCATGAAGGAAAGAATTTAAAAAGATAAAAGGCGAATATCCAACATCCACCAAGGAGATGTGTTTATGACCAAGAAACGATCTTTCCGTTTGGTCCGGCAGCATTGTCCGTTATGTAAATCGGATGATGTCTCTTTGCTGCAGTCGGTTATAAATTATTTCATTGTTGCGATAGATGTGATAATTGCTTTGGCGTTTTTTCCGCTTTTTGCATACAAACTTAAATGCAAAAACTGCGGGCACAGGTATCAGGTCGATATTGAAAAGAGATAAAGGATTAATATCCAATATGAAACCCCGACGTAAAGCCGGGACTTCGCTTTGCTCAGCAAGGGATATCGAATAACGAAGTTTAAAGCCGGCAAGATGCCGGCGGTACATTGTACATTTTTTGACGGATCATTTATTATGGCAGAAGTTAAGTATAAACGAGTTTTGCTTAAGCTTTCCGGTGAGAGCTTGTGTAAGGTTGGCGGGTTTGGGATCGATACCGAGGCCATCGAGCCTGTGGCAGAACGTATCGCGAAGATATGCCAGCTTGGTGCGGATGTGGCGATCGTTGTCGGCGGGGGGAATTTTCTTCGCGGGGCGACTTTTGCGAGCAAGAGCATTCCAAGGCATACCGCCGATTATATGGGGATGATGGCGACGGTGATTAACGCTTGTGCGTTGCGTGAGACGCTTGAAGCGTGCGGACAGCCTGCGCGGGTTATGAGCGCTATAGATGTGCCTGCTGTTTGCGAGCCGTTCATCCGGCGGAATTGTCTGGAGCATTTTGAGCATGGCCGGGTTGTGATACTCGCCGGCGGGACGGGGAATCCTTTCTTTTCGACAGATACTTGTGCTGCACTCAGGGCCAGCGAAATAGGTGCCGACGTTATTATCAAGGCAACAAAGGTCGACGGAGTTTATACAGACGACCCGATGACTAATCCGGATGCCGTGCTTCTTGAGGAAATATCTTATCATAAAGTACTGCATGATTCGCTAAGAGTTTTCGATGCGGCGGCGATAAGCCTTTGCAGAGAAAATGGTATTCCTATCATAGTTCTGAATATATTCAAAGATGGTAATATCACTAAGGCGCTTTGCGGGGAAAAGATCGGGACTTTGATTAGCGAGGGGTGAAAAGTGTGAAAATAAAAAGTGTGAAAAAAAATGGTGTGAAAAGTTTGAAAGGTGTTAAAGGTTTAAAAGGTTTGACGGGTGAATAACCAATATCGAACAAGGAATATCGAATGGCGATTTTTTAAAGGTGCGTGACCCCTTTATTTTTAAGTGTTTAACTTTAGAATTGGAGAAGATTTTATGCCAACACGAGAAATTATTAAAACACATGAAGACAGTATGAAGCATAGTATCGAGCATCTTCAGCATGAGCTTAAGGGTATTCGTACCGGTCGTGCGAATACGGGTCTTATCGACCATGTTCGGGTCGATTACTACGGTTCGCCGACTCCGGTTAATCAGCTTGCGACGGTTTCGGCTCCTGACGCGACTTCCATCTTGATCAAACCTTTCGATCCGTCCAGCGTTAAGGATATTGTCAAAGCACTGACAACGAGCGATCTTAACCTTCCGGTTAACCCGGACGGCAAGGTTATTCGTCTGTCGATCCCCCCGCTTAGCGAGGAAAGACGTAAGCAGTTCGTCGTGCAGGTCAAAAACTGCGGAGAAAATGCAAAAGTGAGCATTCGCAACGTCCGCAGAGACGCTAATAAGCAGCTTGACGACGAGCAAAAAAGTAAACTCATCTCCGAAGATGACCGAGATAAGGGCAAGAGGGATATCGACGATCTGACGAAAGATTACACCAAGCAGATCGATGATGCTATAAAAGCGAAGTCAGAAGAAATTATGAATGATTAGACCAGCATGGGCATAGCCCATCCTACCATACAAGTATTTTTTTTCATGATCGCTTTTAGCCCGGCGCCGTCGCTTTGGGCTATTGTTTTCCCTCATGAACTTTATAATTTTTCTTAAGGGATATTGCGATGTGTGCAAAAACGGTTTCAACGGGGGATGCGGTTAAGCCGGTTCGGCGTAAATTTCGGGCCTTAAAGTGGATCTCAGTAGTGATAGCGGGATTATTACTGCTTGTCTTCTTTGGGGTGCCCGCTTTTTTGTCCTCTTCTGCGGGGACGGGGTTTGTTGTCAATAAAGTCAATAAGTCGGTCGACGGCAAGATCGGGATGGGTGATCTGAATGTCGGGTGGTTTAAAGGGGTGCATCTTAAAGAGTTCAGCTTTGCCGATGACAAAGGGCTGGCGACGGTAAACGTCCGCCAAATTACGGCGAAACCGAGCTACACTTCCATGCTTTCGGGGAATATTTCACTGGGCAAAGTCGTTGTCGACAAGCCGGAGGTTTCTATTCGGCTTGAGGAGACGGCATCGTCCGATAAAAGTGCAAAAGGTGAGAAAGGTGAGAAAGGTGAGAAAGTTGTGAAAGGTGAGGAAAGCGGGAAAGGGGTTGGAGTATTTTTTAACCAGATCGACCTTACTATTAAAGACGGTGACGTTAAGATCTTACCGGCTGGGGCCGATGTCGGCAGTACTATCCATTTCAGTAATATCGCATCCAAAGTGGATTTGAAACCTGCCGGTGAGAGGTCAAGTTTTGATATTGGAATGGATGTTGAAAATAAAGGGCAGCGGTCGAAAGTTTCGGCGAACGGTAATGTGGAGTCATCGAAAAAGGGTTGGAGTTTTAAGAATACCGAAGGTGATATGAAGGTTAAGATTGACGATCTTGATCTTGCTACGCTTTCGCCGGTGTTTGCTTTGCTTGGTAAGGACATCGAAGTCGGCGGCAAGCTCAATGTCGACGCGGAAGCGAAGTTTGGTGACGGACAGGTTGAAAAGCTTGTTGTCGACGCGAAACTTGATAAGTTTAAACATGTCGCCGACGGCAAGCTTATCGCACTGGCCGAACCGGTTACTCTTACGGGTCGGGTGTCTACAAAGAACGACAAGGTCAATATTGAAGACATTAATCTGCGGTCATCTTTCTGCACCATTACGGGTAAAGGGACGGGCAGCGAGCTTGACTATGTGGCAAAGATGGATGTGGGCAAGACGATGGATTTCGTCGGGACGTTTGTCGATCTTGGCGGGTACAGTTTTGCCGGAACCGGCTACGAAGAGGGACATGTTACCTTTAAAGACGATACGATCCGGTTTAGCGATCACAGCGGAATCGATAATTTTGTGATGGGCAAAAAGGATGTAAAAGGAAATAAGATGACGCCGCCGATGTCTGCGAAGTTTACTTTTGACATGACGGTTGATACGAAAAAAGAAAATGTCAAGATCGATTTTCTGACTATGAAAACGACGGATACGCTTGCCGACATTCGGATAGAAGACAGCGAGTTTTCGTGGAATAAAGACGTCAAAGAGAGCATGGATATGAAGCTGATCTCCGCTGTTGATCTTGCGAAGGTCAAGCCGTTTGCGATGTTCTTTGAGGCGGTTCCTGAGAAGATGGATCTTGCGGGGAAAGTTAACAGCGAGATGCTTGTTAAGTCCAGCGGCAGTGAGTACAAGGTTGTTACCGATAGAACGACGGTGCGCGGGCTTAAGGTCGCGACGGAAGGTGTTGCCGAAAAGTTCGAGGACGATCTTGTCAAAGTCAAGCTGGATATGATGATCGACAGTGAGAACAAGTCCTTTACGCTTAATGAGTTTGTTGTCGACGGCACGAAAATCGACGTCGAGGGGAGCATTAAGCAAAGCCAGGTTAAAAACGATAAGACGAAGGTTTCGGGTAAGGTTACGGCGAAGTATGATCTTGCCGACGTTAGCACGGTTGCTTCTGCGTATTTGCCGGAGGGGATCGAAGTTGCGGGCAAGCGGTCGGATCTGTTTATTTTCGAGTCGGAGTACCCTACCGCCGACAAGGACAAACTGATGGCGAATTTGAGCGCTTCGGGCAAGTTCGGATTTGACCGGGCCAAGTATATCGGGATGAAGATCGGCAGTGTAAATGTAGCGGCTAACATTAAAAACGGGGTACTTGATATTGCACCGTTTTCGACGAGCGTTAATAACGGTTTGCTGAATTTTGCGGGAAGCATCGATTTTAGCAAAGAACCTATGGTGTTTACTACGCCCAAGCCGATGCAGATCATCGATAAGGTTGAAGTCGATGACGAGATGGGCAAAGCTCTTTTGAAATACCTGAACCCTTTGTTCGCGGAACAGACAAATCTTTCCGGTGTCGCCAGTTTGAATTGCGAAAAACTTGTTATGCCGCTTGGCGGTGATACGGCGATACGAGACGCACAGATCGTCGGAACGGTGGCAATGAGCGATGTGACGATGAAGAACCAGGGGCTGCTTGGTATGATAATGTCGCAGGGTCTGGGGCGGACGACGATGACTGCCGATATGCTGCCTACGAAAATTGTTTTGGACAAAGGACTTGTCAGTTACGATAATATGCAGGTGAATATCGATAAGACTTACCCGATCAATTTTAAAGGCGATATTGACCTTAACCAGAAACCCGGTAAGCTGAAGATGGTCGCGGCCCTTCCGTATACGCTTAGTGTAAGAGACGGCGGGATTAAACCGCTGAGAGTGGACGGCAATCCTAAAGGCAGAATCGAACTGCCGATAAAAGGTACCGTCGAAAAGAACGGGATTGACTGGAAGGGAGTTCTTGAAGGAACCGGCAGGAAGGCGGCAGAAGAATTTATTAAGGAAGGGCTTGAAAGCTTGCTTAAGAAGAAGAGCGATGACGGTTCCGGCAAGAGTGCCGAAGAAGAGGCGATTGAGAAAATTTTTGATTTGTTTTAAGTGACGAATTGTCTTGCTTAATTGCATAGCGCGGTTTATAACCATGAAGAAAATGAAGATCATGAAGAAAAAAAGAGAACTGAATGCTCAAGGAAATATTGACTAGTCCTACTGAAGAGCTTGGCCGCTGGAGTAAGTTTGTTTGGTTCCAGGTTAAGCTTTGGCCTCATTGCGCCAGGCTTCTTAAGCAAAACCGCTCCGGTCAGCAGGCGGCGGCGCTTTCATACCATACTGTTTTCGGAATTGTTCCGCTTGCGATCATTATCCTGATGATATTTCAACTTTTTCCGGGTTACAACGAATCGGGCGTGAAAGCTAAGAAAGCACTTTATGATTATTTCAACCTGTCTAAAATTGAATATACTGTTGATTCTCCTAATGAAAATGACGAGACCAACAGCTTGGCAGAAAAGAAAAATACCGTTCAACTGACTGAAAAGATCGACGAGATCACCGAGCAGTTTACTTCTAATTTGAACAAGGGGGCGATCACTTTTTTTAACCTTCTGATCGTTGTGTGGGCGGCTATCGGGCTGCTGATGACTATCGAGCGGGCGTTTAACAGTATCTGGCATGTCAACAGGGGCAGGAATATTTTGCAGCGTATCGTTAATTACTGGACGCTGCTGACGCTTGGGCCGCTGCTTTTGATCGTCGCGTTTTATTCGAGCACCAGGTACATGGTCGAAAACGAGCTTAACGGCTGGATGATGAATTCCATGCAGATCGTAGTGCCGTATCTGATTACGGTGCTTGCTCTTTTCTTTTTGTATTTTCTGCTTCCAAATACTAAGGTTAGCGTCAGGGCGTCTATCTGGGGAGCGGCGATTGCCGGGCTTGTGTGGACGGGCGCGAAGTTTTTGTTTGCGATCTACATCACTAAATCTATCTCGAACAAAACGATCTACGGAGCGATGGGGATCATTCCGCTTAGTGTTTTCTGGATATATATTACATGGCTGATCGTTCTGTTCGGCTTGCAGCTTACATATACTACGCAGCATCTTAAAACTCTGGACGCCAATGAGATCAAAAAGCTTAAAAAGAAGCAGGAGTTTTTTGTGATTACCGATTTTACAGTTATCCGTATCATGGCGTATGCTCTGGAGGTTTTTCGGGGCAAGGTGGGAGTGCTTAATGCCGAGATGATCTCGAAGCGGTTTGAGATACCTGTCGATCTGTGCGGGATGATAATGGACCATCTTGTCGGGGAGGGCTTGCTGCTTAGTGTTGCCGAACCAGAAAACGGGGTTGTGCTGGCAGGTGACGCGAATAATATTACGCTTGGGGATATATCGAAAGCGGCGATAAATACAAGGTTTGCCGAGAAGAACGATAATATCCCGGATAGGCTTAAAGTGCTGATGGATAAGCAAATCGACGAGCTTTCCAGGCATAGTCTTGCTGAGATTGCCGGGGACAAGGCGTAAGGCGAAAAGCGTGAAGAGAGAAGCGTGAAGAGAGAAGAGAGAAGCGTGAAGAGAGAAGAGAGAAGCGTGAAGAGAGAAGCGTGAAGAGAGAAGAGAAAAGAGAGAAGAGAGAAGAGGGAAGAGATCGGAGATCGGGGAGAACGGCATGGGCGTAGCCCGGCCTACCATATTATTCTTGCTGCGTCGTAGATGAAGTATATTCCAAAGGCTATCAGGGCGAATGCACATATTGACAGTACTGTTCTGAGGTGTTTTTCGCTCATTATTTCGGCTCCTTTGTTGCTGGCAAATGAGAGTGCCTGGAACCATATAAGATCGACCGACCAGTGGACAATTATAAACAGTGCCAGTACGAGCTTGTTGAATTCTATCGCATCAGTCGCAAGGTCCATACCGATGGTTATCCACCAGATCAGGAAATAAGGATTGCTCGCCGAAAGGATTATTCCGGCGAGGACCGGGGACTTGAACTTGACATTATTGCAAGCCTGCAAGCTCGCTGTCCGGACGTCTTTAAACATCATACGTCCCATCCATAACAGGACCAGGCCGCCGATGACACCTATCGTAATCTTTGCAGATGGAGTGTTTAGTAATTTTCCAGGCCCAAAGACGACCAGCAGAAAGAGCGGCACTTCAATGATTCCGTGGCCTATTGCCATGAAGGTCCCCGCGTATTTTTTCCTGATGCCCAGAGTAATAATCGTGGCAGTCACCGGGCCGGGAGCCATCGCACCGGAGATGGATACGACGAAAACAGATGATAGAAATAATATGATTTCGAGCAATTTACAGACCTTCAATTAACGTCTTACAGATCATACAATTATACTGCAAAAATGCGATAAATTCTAATAGTATTAATCTTTGGAGGGTACAAAACAGTTATTTTATTTTTTTTCGGATTTCACTCGGAAAAATTGCCGAAACCTACCATGTTGTAGTTCATTAACTAAATGGGGGTGTAACGCTTCAGTCGGAATTGGACATTTCCTGAATTTAGGTTAGTATGTAATTCAACGAAAGGAAATGAACATGGCCAAGAAATATAAGAAATATTCACCCGAGGAAAAAGTCAGGCTTTTACGGTTGCATTTGATTG
>JAIPFN010000220.1 GCA_021736615.1 Phycisphaerae bacterium
CAAGGCGAAATTAGCATCGCAGGAAAAAGAATTACAAGGCAAAATTGACTCTGCCAACCGCGAAGCGGACAATATCCTGAAGGCAGCCCAGCTTGACGCTGCCAGTGAGATCATCAAGAAAAAAGAGAAATTCACAGCCGAAATGACCCTGGCCCAGGCCCAGATTCGCACCCAGGAAAACCGAATTCTCAAACGAGAGGATGTTCTGGACCGCGAGGTAACCGAACTTCGTGAGCGTGAAAAACAGCAGAAAATTGCCGAACAAGAACTTGATCGAAAAAACAAAAACATCGAAATCAGGAGCAAAGAGCTGACGGCTGTTATCGCTCAGCAGAAAAATCAGCTCCTGAAAATCACCTCTCTCAACGTCGAAAGCGCAAAAGAAATGCTGCTGGACAGGCTCGAAGACGAGTGCGGACGTGAAATGGACCAGGTTATCACGCGTAAAGTCGAAGAGGCCAAAGAGATCGTCGAGGAGAAAAGCCGTGAAATCATCACTACCGCCATCCAAAGATATGCCGCCGAGCAGACCTGCGAAGTGAGCGTTTCGATGGTCGACATCCCCAACGACGAAATGAAGGGCCGTGTAATCGGTCGCGAAGGCCGGAATATCCGTGCGTTTGAAAAAGCCACAGGCGTTGACGTGATCGTTGACGACACACCGGGCATCATTATCGTAAGCGGTTTTAACCCCCTTCGCCGTGAGATCGCCAGGCAGAGTATGGAAAAACTTATCGTCGACGGAAGGATCCATCCGACGCGTATCGAAGAACTGGTCGCACAGACGGCTAAGGACGTAAACGCCAAGGTAATGCAGCTTGGTAAAGCGGCTGCGGCCGAAGTTGACGTTCGCGGACTCAACAACAAAGTACTGACGATGATCGGATCACTGCACTATAGAACAAGCTTCGGGCAAAACGTTCTGCGTCACAGCGTAGAGGTTGCGTTCCTTGCACAGGTAATGGCTGACGAGCTTGGACTTGACGGTTCAATCGCAAGGCGTGCAGGCTTCCTCCATGACATCGGAAAAGCGATGGACAGGGAGATCGAAGGCGGCCATCCGGCGATCGGAGCAAACTACCTTAAGCGTTTCCAGGAATCTTCAATAGTCCTTAACGCCGTAGAAGCTCACCACGGAGACATCGAAGCCGACAACCCTTATACACCGCTGGTCGCTGCGGCAGATGCAATAAGCGCTTCACGACCGGGCGCCAGACGCGAAACTCTGGAAAGGTATATCAAGCGGCTTGAAAAACTCGAAGAAATCGGATCAAGCTTTGAGGGAGTTGTAAACTGCTATGCCATCCAGGCAGGCCGTGAAATCCGGGTTATCGTAAATGCCGACAAGATCGACGACCAGGAAACAATGAAAGTGGCAAGAGATATCGCCGCCAAGATCGAAGACGAAATGACTTACCCCGGCGAGATCAAGGTAACACTGCTTAGAGAAGTACGCTGCGTGGAATACGCCAGGTAATTTACTCAAACTGACCTATTCGGTCAGTTTGCAGGGTTTAGGGATTAGGTTTTAGGGATTATTCAAGGGTTCGGCCTGACGGCCGATGCTATTCTTCGGCGGGTTTGATTTTGAAGATTAAAGTTTTATGTATTGGTGATATTGTCGGCAGGCCCGGGAGGCATATACTCTCGCAGCAGCTTGTACAATTGGTCAATGAACGTAATATTGACTGTGTCATCGCCAATGCCGAAAATGCCGCCGGCGGATCCGGGCTTACTCCTCAGATATATGAAAAACTAATGCGATATGGTGTAAATCTCATTACACTGGGCGATCACGCCTACCGAAAACGTGAGATCATCTCTGTCCTGGAATCACAAAATAATATCGTCCGGCCCGCAAACCTGTCGCAGTTTTCAGCAGGCAGGGATTTTGCCCTATACGAAACCTCCGGTGGTATTCGAATAGCAGTGGTTTCGCTGATCGGCAGGATATTCATGAAGCCGGCAGACTGTCCATACGCAAAGATTGACAGTGTACTTTCGCGGCTTAACCATGAAGCGGATATTATCTTTGTCGACATGCACGCCGAGGCGTCGAGCGAGAAAAACGCGATGGGATACTACCTTGAGGGCAAAGTTAGCTGCGTCTTCGGGACACACACACACGTGATGACACCCGACGAAAAGACCCTGCCGGACGCCACTGCATACATAACGGACCTGGGGATGACCGGGTCGCACGATTCGGTGCTGGGCCGTAAAAAAGAGTGCGTTATAAAATCTTTCAGGACACAGATGCCCTTCTCGTTCGAGATCGCCACCGAAGACGTGCGGATCAGCGGGATAGAAGTAACGGTCGATTCGCGAACAAGAAAAGCCGAAAAGATCGAGCGAATCCAGATATTCGAAGACGGCTCGGAAAATATCGGTTATGACAGCGACGACGGAAAACCGGAACATTATAATGGTTTTTAGCGATTAGCCGTTAGCAGTTTAGCTATCATAAGTACTTTGGATGTATGTCGTACTTCTTGATTTTATAGCCTAGTATTCTTTCTGTTATTCCCAGATCGGTTGCGGTTTTTCTTTGTTTTCCGCCGTTCTTTTTTAGTGCGTCTACTATTATCTCGCGTTCCTTGTTTTCGACTATCTCGGTGAGCGATCTTTTTTCATCTGAGTGCTCGCCTTTTTTGGCCATCTGCAGCGAAGGCGGCATGTGCTCGGACCGGATCACATCGTCATTGCACAGCAGAACGGATCTTTCCATGCAGTTTTCCAGTTCGCGAATATTACCGGGCCAGTGATAACTGGTAAGCATCTCGATAGCAGGGGTGGAAATCCGGTTTATGTCCTTGCCGTTTTCCTTTGCGAATTTTTCCAGGAAGTGGTCGGCAAGGAGCATGACATCGTTCTTTCGCTCTCGAAGCGAGGGCAGAAAAATCGGGAATACATTGATGCGATAGTAAAGATCCTCACGGAACAAACCGTTTTTGATCTCGGCTTCGAGGTCCTTGTTCGTCGCTACGATAATGCGAACATTGGCCTTGATGGTTTCGTGACCGCCGACTCGCTCGAACTCCTTGAACTGAATAACTCGCAGAAGCTTGACCTGGAGGTTCATGGAGAAGTCACCAATCTCGTCAAGGAAGATCGTCCCGCCGTTTGCCATCTCAAATCTTCCGATCTTGCGGTCGATAGCACCTGTAAAGGCCCCCTTCTCGTGGCCGAACAATTCGCTTTCGAGCAAAGTCTCCGGCAAAGCGGTGCAGTTGATCTTGACGAATGGCTTTTCCGAACGCAGTGAGTTGTAATGTATGGCGTGGGCGACGAGGTCCTTGCCGGTTCCGCTTTCGCCGCGTATCAGGACGGTGGCCTTGCTGTTTGCAACCTGTTCGATGAGCCTGTAAACCTCCTGTATGGCGTTGCTGGTGCCGATCATATTGTGCATGTCGAAGCGGCCCTTGAGCTGGCGTCTGAGTTGTTCGTTTTCACTTCTAAGCGCGCGGCGGTCCGACTCGATAAGTCTGTCGAGCTTAACGGCCTGGGCGACCATTGTAGCGATGATCTCGAGCAGACGGACGTTGGCATCGAAATCGTCGCCGGGTTTCGCCTTGCGGTCGACACTGAGCGCACCAATAGTATTTCCCTCGAGCTTGATGGGAACGCAGAAAAAAGCAATTCGGCCCTTGGACTTTGGACGCTCACCGGTCTTTGACAGGAACCGCGGATCTTTATGAATATCCGGGATGACAACTTCCTGGCCGGTCTCTACTACCCTGCCGGTGATACCCTCGCCAATCTTGTAGGTGCCGAGCTTCTGGGACTGCTTGCTGACGCCATGGGCGACCTCGGTCTTAATGGTCTCACTCTGCGGATCAAACAGAGTGATCGTACCCCGCTGGAGCTTTAGATGTGTATCGAGAGTCTTGAGGATTGAATTAAGAGTATCCTCAAGATTCAAAGAATCCGTAAAAGCCCTCGCCATATCACCAAGGACTTCAATATCACGCGTAAGTTTTTTTGCCATTTTTGTATTTATCCTGAAAAATAGACTAAATCTGTAAACCAACCTCTAAACTATAACAAAATTGTAAACCTAATGCAAGTCGCAACATTTTTGTATTTCAATTCAAAGCCAGTTTGCAAGTGCTATTTCTTCAGAAATTCGTCTTTTGAGGCCCTTTATACGTATTTCCTTTCGGTAATTGTCTGATTTTTCGCTTAGACTGAAGAGGCGTCTATCGAGTTTTTCCCTCTCGGCGGGCATTTTGTAAAGATTAGGCCTATACCGGCGAATTTCCATGTCCAAAGAATCTGAATAAATACTATAGTCTTTTCTTATTTTTCGCTTCTCTTTTATGCTCATATCAAATCCCCCTGTCTTAAAATCTGAATATTTCATCCTATCTACCGTTTCCTACGAAAACACCGATACGTAAGCCTAAGAAAAAGTGACAAGTTTCAGCTGCGAAGGTACCCGGTTGAGGTTTTCGGATAGGTGATATTTATTGTTTTGACTTTTTGATCTATAAATGCTACAGTTTTTTTGTCGTGATTAACTAAAACAAAATTTTATTACAGGATAATTACCATGAATAGACTTTTAACCGCCCTGCTCGTTTCAATGCTCTTTGTAATTGCTGTTTCAGGATGCCAGGAAGATAATTCGCCATCAAATGATCGACGGGCAAATCTGATAGGAAGCGAAAACCTTAGACTGCAGCTTAAAGATAAAGACACTAAGATCGCAAGCCTTCAATCGGAACTGGATAAATGCACTAAGGAAAACGCGACACTTAAGGCCCAGGCCACTAAATCCGCAGGGGGATTTATGGAAATGTTCGTGGCTGCCAATCAAAAAGCTACTGCACTCGAAAAAGAAAACGCAGACTTGAAAGCCAAGATCAAAGAACTTGAAAAATAGAGTTCAAGCCGACATATTTCTTTAGTAAATGAAAAAAGCCGCGGGCTGGAAGCCCTCGCTACAAAAAACAAAAGCCTGTCGCGATGCAGTATCGCGACACGCTTTAATATTCTATAGATACAGCACCCCTTTAAGCCCGGCGTATGGCCCGGCAGCTCATTGGATTGCCGCTGAAATCTTACTTGTGCGAGGTCCTTTCGGCGAGTTCCTGCAATGCCTGACACTGAATCTCTTTGCCGTATAACCCATCGAGATCAACAGCGTAAATCTTGAGAGCTTTACTGTCTATCTCGGTTCGCTGGCCCGTTCTGACCAGTTCGTTGAAACAGAGCTTTCGCATAGCGACATCTGTCTTTTCACTATCATCAACACTTTCGACGATACTAAGAAGAAATGCCAGATCGAGCAGTTCCATGCCGCTGTGCATGTCTCTTCCGTTCTGTCGTGACAGATTCTTGCGAGCAACGGCGTCTTTCCTGACAGGTCTGATGTCACGAACAGAATCAGCATAACGTCCCTGGGGCTTTTTATTTGTGTTTGTTTCCATTTCTTTCACCTCATAATCATCATATTCTTCGTATTGATCCATCCCGCGAGTGCCCGGCAGATCGAAAAAACTCATTCCATCACGAACGAGTCCGGCATCGGTTTCGTTATCACCTTCAAAATCAACCCCATCAACTGGCGGGCCAACGGGAAGCTTAGGTTTTTGCGGTGTAATAACATTCCTGCCAATCACCGAACCGGTCATGGCCGGCTTACTGAAATCGAAAATACTTTTGCCGGTACCAATCCCCTGCTTGGGTTCCGTGATGTGGTCTACAAGCGGCTTGGAGAGCTTGCCGATCTTCGCCCAGTCAACTTCTTTATCTTTCGACTTTGACTTCGATTTTGCCATTATCTTTTTCCCTAAAGAGTCAATGCTTACTGCGATAAATCAAGTTCAATATAACAACTCAAAGGCCAAATTTGAACTCTAAACAAATCCTTATGTCCGATAATTATCGCAGTTAACTGCCAAAACTCAAGTGTTATTTATTTTCTTAATCAATTCTTTGCTGTGTTTATGTGTCGTATTTTACTGCATTTAAACCGAATCAGGTGAGATTGTAACACAAACTAATCTGTTTGCAACAATTTTACGGTAAAAACGACAGCAATAATAATACAGGTAACGCTAATTCATTGCCAGATAATAACTTGGGCATTACAGAAAATTTAGGTAATTTGCATTTTTTCTGTAAATGAGATGCCAAAAGGGAGAAACTATGCATTTTTTGTAAAGCCGCAAGGGGTGCACCTGCGATTTTATCCCTGCGATTTCGCATCGCCTTATGTTATTCAGGTTTTTGCGGTAGCTGTATCGTAGATGTGCCTGATATTCCTGTTACCAATTCGCGGGTGGCCATGTTATAGGTTATCTTGTCAGTGCTTAGTCCATTGGCCATGCACGGGTTGCCTTCGGTGCCGGTGATCAGCATTGTTGAGTTGGCAACATCATAAAAAAGGTTGTCGCCGATAAAATTATTTGTTTCATTCTGGCCGTCTATTTCCTTGAACGAGACCGTATCGCTTGCCGTCAAGGCTGCCAGTTCTGTGCGTCCGTCAGCCGTTGTCATAAAGTTGGCCTCAATATTTCTTGCCGCCGCATAAGTTACCTTACCGTATTCGCGCCCTGGCTGATCGGTGACAAGCGGGATGTGCTGAATTTTGACCGAATCGGATGAACCGTCTGCGACGACTTTATTTGCGACGGTGTACCACTTGAGCGAGTCAAAGTCCTTAATTCTCGCATAGCAAGGCTCCTGGAGTGTGATCTTGTTGTTGGAGTCAGCCTCTGAAGACTCGACTTTCGGCGCGTTGGAATTGTCTATCTCGATAACGCCCGGGCCTTTTGCTTCTACGAACTCATCGCTTGCGTCATAGTCTATCCGCTGGCATTTAAGCCTGATAAGTGTGAGAATCGTTTCGGCTGCCTTGCGTTTTGAAAACAGTTCGACATTTTCGCCGAGAACGGATATGTGACTGATCGAGTTTTCATTTGCCGACGAATCGAGATCGACGACGAGTTGGTCGCCATGTACGGTGTTTTCCGTCACGTACAGTTCGTCTATTATTTTTCGCATACCTTCGACGTCGCCATTGAAAACGACCTGATCCCTGTCGCCGAAATATTCGGCATTGTCTCTAGCCGTGATATTGATAGGTATCTGAGGCTGGTCGGGTCCAGCGTTGGGATCGGGGTCACCGTAGATCAGCAGGTTGATCGGACCGGTGGCGTATGCGTACTTTGCTTTCATATCGTAATCAATTTTTCTGGCATGGAATCTCGTGGGCTTACGCAGGATTGCCGGGGCAGGGTTGGAATCGACCGCTTCGGCAAAACTTGCATACTCGATATGCGGCAGCGGCTGAATTAATTCGGCAGTCTCGCCGGCATAGATAAGACCATGATCGCCTGACGCATTCTGGGGTTTTACAACCTGTGCCTTGTCCATCAAAGCCGTCATGGTCTCTGCAAAAGTTGATGCAACCGGCGGGGTCTGGTGTTTATCGTCATTTACATTCGACATCAGTTGAACTACGAAACCTTCCTTACACGTTAAAACAACTTCGGTTGTCTCATTGGAGGCATCGGCAGGTTCCGCCGAAGCTGCTGCTGAATTGCCCGAAGACGCATCTTTCAAATCAGTATTTTTCTTCGAATCGGCTATCTGACTTGAAGCGGGCCCGGAAGTTTTTTCGTCAGGAGTTTTTCCGTTAGCCGAGTTCGCAGAAGCAGCCTGCCCGGAATCCGATTGAGATAAAATCAGATTTTTGATGTTCAGCTCTTCATGGCCCTTTACTACCAGTTCATCGCCGTATTCAATGTTTACATCCTTGAGAAATCTGCAGTGGTAATAATCGATTTCTTCCTGGGCGGACTTCTCCGGCGCGCTATCATTATCAGCTGCCGCCAAAACAGGATCGCCAGTTGTATCGGAGGCAACTTCGTCGGCAGCTTCTCCGTTAGTTTCATCGGCTGTAGTATTTGAACCGGCCGCAGCGGCGGTCTTGTCTTCGGCGTTTTTGCGATCTTTCGACAGCATTGCAACATCTTTGATCCTGATAAAATCAAGATCCTTCATTTCGAAGTATTCGATCCTGCTTTTAGCCGAGTTATAAATCAAGATCATGCCGGTACCTTCCATAACGACATCATCAAAAACAGCTTTTACGGATTTATCGGTAGCCAGTTCCGACCTTTCGCTGTCATAGTCGAGGTCTTCAAGGTAGACAACGCCATCGGTCGGTACGCCTTGATTCTCGAAAGTTATTTCAAGCTTTACATTTCCATAGAGCCTGGCGTTCTGCGGAGTGTATTTGTTCATGGCTTCCTTCATCTGGAAGTTACCCTCGTCGGAAGTGATCTTGCACTGAAAGCGGTCACCGAAAAACTGCATGTACGGATCCTGGAGCCTCCATTTTTCGCTGTCCTTTCCGCTGTTCTTTTCGGGATTGAGCAACTTTCCAAACCCGAAAACCCTTACGACTTTCTTTGTGATCGGGTCGCGTGTGATAAATCCGGATTTACTGGCAGGACCTATGACGCTTTCGTCGATCTTCAGGGAACCGAATTCCGGAACACCAAGAACTTTTCTGTTTTGTTCCTGAGCCTGTTCGATCTGGGAGTTTTCAGAATTTTTGCTGTAAATCAGAAAAAAGATTATTACAGCTGCTGCCGCGATCAGACCTATTTTCACTTTTCTCATTGGGATCATATTATCACCGCCAGATTCAGACAAGATACCTTTGCATCAGGTCTTGCCATTTGCCATTTCGTTTCAGGATATATTCTATTACTTCACGCACGGCACCGTTGCCGCCTGTTTTTGTCGTGGTGTAATCTGCGACTTGCTTAAGCTCATCGACCGCGTTTGCGACCGCGACGCCAAAGCCAGCTCTTCGAACCAGCGGCAAGTCCAGCAGGTCGTCGCCGATAAAGGCAACTTCGCTATAGTCAAGCGAGATCTCTTCAAGTAAAGAGTCCAGGGCGGGAAGCTTTTTCTTAGCGCCCTGCACAACATGGCCGATGCTCAACTGTTCGGCGCGGATGGCAGTAGCTCCCGAGGGTCGCCCGCTGATTATGGCCGTCTGAAAACCGGCCCTGTGCCAGAGCTTAACGCCGTGCCCGTCAACAATGCTGAAATTCTTCCCTTCGGAACCGTCGGAATTAATGATCACGGTCCCGTCGGTCATCACCCCGTCAACATCCATGACAAGCATTTTAATCTTTGAAAAGTCTATCTCGTTTAACTGACTCATTTCAGAACCCATTCTTAAAGCTAATTGCTGATCCCTGATCAAAACTTTACTACTGTTCCTATTTCATTGTAGCATGTTATTCTGGAATTTTCTCCGACGCATCCAGGGTCTCCATAGATTTTAACCTCTTTTGCCGATTCCTGCTCAAGTCGTGTCAGTACCGAGCGGTTTCGGTTCTGGAGGAAGTCTGAAAGTTCCTGGGAGACGAACAATTCGATCCTTACCACACCCTTTCTGGCAGCGGCGAGATGTATTGTTCTCATAATCTCCATCGACTGCGACTCCAGATTCTTTATGACCCCGGTGCCCAAACAGTGGGGACACTTTAGATATGTGCTCGTCTGCAGCGATGGACGCATCCTCTGGCGGGTAAGTTCGATAAGTCCGAACTGACTCATCCGCAAAGCCTTTGAGCGAGCGCGGTCGGACTTAAGTTCGCTGCGGAAGACTTTTTCGACCTGGCGTTTGTTGCTGTTATCACGCATGTCGATAAAATCGCAGATGATCAAACCGCCCATGTCCCGAAGTTTAAGCTGACGAACGATCTCTTTTGCCGCCTCGACATTGATCTTCAGTGCGGTCTGCTCTGCGTTTTCCTGCTTGCGATACCTGCCGCTGTTAACGTCGATAGCGACAAGGGCCTC
>JAIPFN010000221.1 GCA_021736615.1 Phycisphaerae bacterium
GGATTACGATATTCCAAAAGAAAAACCGCCGGTACCGGACACCTTGGACTGGGATAAGTGGCTCGGACCGGCCCCGGTTCGTGATTATCACCCGACATATCACCCCGGCCGTTGGCGCGCGTGGTATGATTTCGGTTGCGGTATGATGGGCGACCGTGGCGTACATACTTTGGACTCTGTGTTTATGGCACTAAAGCTTAAACAGCCGCACTCGGTCAGTGCGAGCGTTTCAAATCTCAATAAGCAGACCCATCCGATCAGCTCGATAGTCAATTATTACTTTGACGAACGAGAAGGTCTCCCGCCGGTCAAGCTTACCTGGTACGAAGGCATTGAAGCACCGCGTCCGGAAGAACTTGAAGACAGACGCAAACTGTATGGTCAGGGCGGAGTTCTTTTCAAAGGCGAAAAGGCCACGATCATGTGCGGTGTTTACGGCAACGATCCGCGGATCATACCGGAAGTCAAACACAAGGCTTATACGCAGCCGGAAGAAACGATCCCCCGCATCACAACCAGCCATGAGATGGAATGGGTCAACGCGATCAAAGAGGGCCGAAAGGCTTCTGCCGATTTCGAGTATTCCGGTCCTTTGACAGAGTTCGTACTGCTCGGCAACCTGGCAAAACGCGTTCAGTCGATAATTCGCTACGATGCCGAAAACATGAAGATTACCAACAACGATACGGCAAACGCAATGATGCACAAAGAATACAGAACCGGCTGGTAAGCCGAAACGCTTAAAAATACAAAGGGTTTAACGAAACAAGAAACGCAATCGTTAAACCCTTTTTTTTGCGTAACAAAATCTGGTTGCATGTTTGAACCTTCCCCATTAAAATGTCGGATATGTTATAGTGAGGTATGTTACAATAAGAACGAAAGGATTGGTTTTATGGTTTTGAAAAGATATTACATCGCCCTGGCTTTTAGTTTTGTTTTGATGACCGGATGTCAACAGGCCGCAATTAACGATCCACAGGTCGCAATTGATTATCAAAACCCGCACCCGTTTGGACAGGACACCAGGTGGGCCAAAATGTCCGACAATGTTGCTATCGGTCAATGGTGGCAGCCGAACCCTAAGGACAATAAAAGCGAAGTTCCGATGCGAGAGTGGTTCATTTCTCGCCCTCGAAATAAAGTATTAGCTTTTGCTCTGTATACTCATGACCAAGGCGTGCTAAAACTGACGGCACAGTGTTTTCCGCTGATGCCGGACGAACCGAAAACCGCCGTGCTGGAATTCAAAGAAAATGGAAAGTGGCAAACCGCTCAAAAACAGACTGTTCAGTACCCCGGCTGGTCTCTGCATTTCAGAATCAAAAACTGGGACAATACCAAAGACGTTCCATATCGCGTCCGCCTCGGCGATCTTTCAACATTTGAGGGCCTCATCCGCCACGACCCTGTTGACAAGGATACTGTTGTCGTTGCTGTGATGACAGGCAACTCTCCGAAAGACGAGGAGCGTTATGCTCGCAGAGAACTTGTAGAAAACCTTCGCAGGCATGATCCGGACCTTCTGTTCTTTTCTGGTGATCAGTCCTATCTGCATGATGAACACACGTACGGCTGGCTTCAGTTTGGCGTGATGTTTGCTGATGTAATGAAGGACCGCCCGACGATCTGCATACCGGATGACCATGACGTAGGGCACCCGAATATCTGGGGAGCCGGCGGCATTGTCTCAAAGGGTGTAGGTGGAGCTGCCGACGGCGGGTATATGTTCCCGGCAAGTTTTGTCAATATGGTTCAGCGGTGTCAGAGCTGGAACCTTCCGGATCCGTTCGACCCGACGCCAATTAAGCAGGGCATTACAGTTTACTATACGGACCTGAATCTCGGCGGTATTAGCTTTGCGATTCTTGAGGACCGCAAATTTAAAAGCCAGCCGATGGGCAACATCCCGCAGATGGGTCCTCGCCCGGACCACATAAACGATCCTTCGTATGATCGCAAATCTGTAGATAAACCCGGTTTGAAACTTCTCGGCGACCGCCAACTCGAATTCCTCGACCACTGGGCCAGAGACTGGAACGGTGCTCAAATGAAGGTCACGCTTTCTCAGGGACCGTTTTGCGGAGCAGTTCATTTGCATGGAAGTCGCAGCAATCGTCTTCTTGCCGATCTCGACTGTAACGGCTGGCCCCAGACCGGACGTAATAAAGCATTGCGAGCATTTCGCCGGGCTAGAGCCACTCATCTTGCCGGAGATCAGCACCTGGCATTTGTTGTCCAGAATGGTATTGAAAGTCATCGTGACGGGCCATTTGTTTTTTGCAGCCCGGCACTTGTGAACACTATCTACGGCCGCTGGTGGTGGCCGTTGGATGAAAAGGCTGGCGCAGGTGCACCGATCAAATCTGCTCTTCCATGGGTAGGTGATTACGAAGATGGACTCGGTAATAAGATCACAATGAATGCCTACGCAAACCCCGAACCGAAAAGTAATTCCGAGCTTAAATCCGATATTACAAGAGAAAACCGCGGAGATGGATATGGATTGGCATATTTTCATAAGTCCAGTGGTGAGATAAAATTCGAATGCTGGCCGCGTTTTGCAGACCTTTCCAAAGGCGATGCTGCTCAGTTTGCCGGCTGGCCCGTTACTGTCAACACCGCTGACAATGACGGACGCAAACCGGTCGGATATTTAAACGAAGTTAAGCTTCCTGTAGAAAACGCAGTCGTAGAACTGACCAACGAAAAAACCGGCGAACTGATCTACTGCTACCGGGTAAAAGGAAAAACCTTCAAAGCGCCTGTTTACACAAATGACAAGCATACATTAAAAGCAGGCAAAAACAAAGCGACCCAAATCCTGCTGAAAGGTGCCGTGCCGAAATAGATACGCGCCGCTGATAACACTATTTGCCATGGGTTGTTTTGTCGTCCTCGTATGCACAGGAGATATTATTATGAAATCCTTAATCAATTATGTTCTTTTCGTTCTGCTTGTCCCCTTTGCTTACGCGCAGGCCGCTGACTTTGCAGATTACTTTGAAGATGCGACCATGCGTATTGACTATTTCCACACGGCCAATGCCGCTTGCGATGAGATTTCTATCGATAGGATCTACATCACCGGCACCTGGGCTGGAAACCCAAAGAAGTTACTGTCACCGACCGAGAACGGGAAATATGCGATTAAGGTTGTTGACGCTGCCTCCAATAAACTTATCTATAGCCGTCACTTCCTGGATATCGTCTTTGAGTACAAAGGCACAGAACCTGCCAAACAGGGCCTCAAGCGAACCTACCATCAAACCGCACTGATTCCCTGCCCAAGACAACCGGTCCTGCTGACAATCGAACGCCGTGACAAACATCATAAGTTGCATTCTGTTTTCAGCCAAATCATCGATCCCAATGACAGGCGTGTTAAGAGAGAGTCTTCTTCTACGCTTGACAAGACTTTTGTCATTGTCAAAAACGGCCCGCCCCATGATTTTGTCGATCTGGTATTTGTCGCAGAGGGCTATACGAGTGATGAGTTTGACAAATTCAGGAAGGATTCGCAGCGTTTTGTGGACTATCTTTTTTCGGTCAAGCCTTTTGCCGCGTTGAAGAATAAATTTAATATCTCCGGCGTATTTCGCCCCTCCGCCCAAAGCGGTGTGGATATTCCGATTGAACGCATTTACAAAAATACGGCGGTCGGTGCCTCCTACGACACGTTTGGATCTGGCGCGTATGTCACTGTCTTTGACAATAAAGCCATGCGGGATATCGCCGGCATGGTACCTTACGACCACGTGATCATCCTTGCCAATACCGAAATGTACGGCGGCAGCGGTTTCTATAACAGTTACACTCTTTTCACCTCAGACAACAAACGCAGTGCCGAGATATTCACTCACGAACTCGGGCACGGCCTTGCCGGCCTTGCCGATGAGTATATTGCTGAATCCTACTTCGATGTCTATTACACTCGCGGTGTCGAACCGCTTGAGCCGAATATAACCGCTTATCTGAATCCCGGCCATGTCAAATGGGCCTGCTTGGTTTCGCCGTCAGCGCCCATGCCTACGCCAGCCAAAGAAGAATACAACAATACGGTCGGCTTGTTTGAAGGAGCAGGCTACACCAAAACCGGAATGTACCGATCCTGCCGTCATTGCGTAATGGGTGCCGGCGGACTACCGTACTGCAAAGCCTGCCAGGACGCGATAGAAAAAGTGGTTCAGTATTACACTAACTAATGGCAATTAAAAGGCTCAGGGGGTTGTTGAAAAAGTTGGTTACTTGCCTTTTTAACCTGATCAATTAGTTGTTTTTTTAACTTAAATAATCAGTCATTAAGACGTCAATAACTTTGATATTATAAAAAAGGTTCTCATCCAATAAAGTTGGTAAATCATGTGTCCTGAATGTAAAAATTAAAATGCAAAAATCAAAATGACAAATAAAAACTTAAAAATATAACCCAGCCTCGACGGGAAAACATGGTTTATCGTTCTTTTGGGCCTATTTTGAATGTCACTATTGCCATCTCTACATATTTCCAGAAAGCGGTTTTAGTTCAGTAAGTTTCATGAGAGTTCAATATGGCTTGTCAAGCAGTTTCGCTTTTTGCAAAAACCAGGCAGACCGCCAATTTTGATTTTTAATTTGTCATTTTAATCTTTAATTTTTGATTTTTCATTTATACAATACATTTTGAGCCAACTTTTTGGGAGTTGAACCATAAAAAAAAGACCGTACCTCCTTCCTTTACCGAGTTTCTGAGGAAATTCTCCTTGAATGTTCTAGAGGAAAGCTTTACAATAACAAAGTCCTATAATAACAGCTTTCAGGCAGTTATCCATGCAGTTGTTTTCGATAAGCAGTTGGCACGTGGATTTTATCCGCATATTTCTTGAAGGAGAGATGATGAAAAGACAGATCATAAGCAGTTTAATACTTGCAGCGTTAATCGGTTTCTCTCTTGTCAATTCTGCGGCGGCACTGACTGACTGCCCGTCTGCGGACCTCAACAATGACTGTTTTGTAGATATAGACGATTTAGCCATTTTCAGCATCCTGTGGCTCGAAGAATACGATTTAAATGATTTTGCTATATTGTCAAAACAGTGGCAGACCGGCGACCGAATACAGGGAATCGTTAACAGCGTTTATGTTAAGCGATACCAGCGATACTATTTCGACATTGAAGACAGCGGACTCGGTTTATACGGCGGCCCCTACTACGATCAGGGTTTTCGAAACCGCGACGGCTGGAAGGGCCTCGGTACCCTCGGCAATCAGGAAGCCCGTTTGTACATCTCTGACCAGTTCGACGCTTTGGGGCTGACTGTCTCCATTCAGGGAGAATACTTAAACGTCGTCGGCGAACTGACCGGAACAAAAAATCCCGACAAGATATATATCATCGGTGCCCATTACGATCACATAGGAGGTGAAAGGCCCGGCGGTGACGATAATGCCTCGGGCACAGCCGGTGTTCTGGAGGCAGCTCATATCCTGAGCCAGTACAAGTTCGAATCAACCATCCATTTCATTTGCTTCAATGCCGAAGAAGATGGATTAAAGGGGAGCAACGACTACCTCGCCAACCTCCCGGCAGGCAAGAGCATCTCAGGCATGATCAATATGGATATGATCCTGCGTCCCGGATCGGATGCCAGTCCAAATGCCGTTATCGATGCCGACCTCGAGATCATACCCAATTTCCCCGAGTCAATTGCCTGGTGCCATGCTTTTCAGCAGGCCGCAGCCGATTATGTTCCTTCCATGGTTGTTGATGAAACAATTAATTACTATAATGGAAACGACAGCGACCATGCACCGTTCGTCAGGGCTGGCCTTCCGGCTTTTCTGATCATTGAAAATTCTGGAACAGAAATATGGGGAGGATCAAACGACTACTACCACACGTACGAGGACGCCTCTGACCGCCTTGCAAACTCAAGTCCCAGCGGAGTAACATATGATTACAATTTCGCTGCCGACATCGTAAAAGCATCAGTAGCCCTGACCGCACAAGAAGCAATACTGGTTCCCTGACAGCAAACCAAAACAAACTGATCTTTTTGGTGTGTATTGAAGGTATAAATTAAAGGTTTTTGCTAGAAATTGGATTTCAGGCTAACCTCTCTCCGCTAACCGAATAGAACAGTACGCTATGTCGACTGGTTCCCTGACAGCAAACCAAAACAAACTGATCTTTTTGGTGTGTATTGAAGGTATAAATTAAAGGTTTTTGCTAGAAATTGGATTTCAGGCTAACCTCTCTCCGCTAACCGAATAGAACAGTACGCTATGTCGACGAGCGACATTCTGGCTATACATATACTATAGATAAGGTGAAACCTCTGAGTTTTTCAGCATTAAAATTTCAACTGAACGCTAATTCCAAAATCTTAAAACTTAACGTTGAGCAAAGCGAAATCAGAGCCTGTCCCGGCTTTACGTCGAAACTTAAAACTTTAAACGAATGTACGCAGAGCGGATATTCCACCTTTGTTGAATTTAGTTTCCAGAATTTTCAGCCGTTCAAAAAAGTGAAAAAACGCGCAAAAGTAACACAAAAGCGCGCAAAAACGTCAATAAATGCAAATTTCTGACGTTTTTTGGGCCTAATTTAGCCACAAAACCGCCCAAAACCATAGGTGGGAAATGTCGACAATGTCCTGAATGGTGGCGAAATGACCCCTGGGATAACGAAATGACTGTTTTTTGGGGATAGGTGTGCTTACTCGTGTTCTTTTTTGTTAATCATGTCGTATACTTCTTCCGCGGAGTTGGAATTCTGGAGTTGCTCTTTGAACTTGTCGTCCAGCATCAGTCTGCTGATCCTGGCCAAAGCCTGGATATGAGGGCCGGTTCTGTCGGTTGGCGAAGCCAGAAGTACGATGATCGATACCGGTTTCTGGTCGATGCTGTCAAAATCGAGGGGAGTCTTGGCGATGCCGATCGCCATTACCAGCTCTTTGACGCCGCTGCATTTGCCGTGAGGAATGGCGATTCCGGAGCCAATACCCGTGCTGCGGGTCTGCTCGCGGATGAGGACGGCCTCGAGAACCATGTCGCGGTCATCTATCTGCTTGGCGGCAGCTAACATGTCCACCAACTCTGTTATAGCTGAATCTTTGTCATTACTGGCCAGCGGGACCTTAACGCAGGTCGGCTGTAAAATCTGTGTCAATATCATTGAATTTTTCCGAAAACAAACTCTTTATTAACTCACGTTTAACCCAAAAGATTGAATATACACGATATGCTGGAAAATTACAATGATTTTTTCTATAAAAAAATCACTCTTGCCCTGGATACCGGCCTGGGCAAGAGTGAATAAGTAGCTAATTAGCAAGTTTCTGCCCGGACGTTAAATCCTTTTATGCCCGAAGCTGTGTGTATTTTGTCGATTATGACAAAATCGGCTCGAGAGCTTCGGCGATCTTATCCATAGTGCTTTTCTTTTTACGCCTGTTGATGGTTCTTTGTGGTTTCGGGACGTCTACATCGTTGGCGGTGGCGATCTGGACGGCTTGAGCGGCCGTTGCCGCGTACATGTCGGCTCCGATTTCTTCCCAGAGTCCCTCTGCACGGTCAAAAATGCCGCCCGAGAGCATGATTTTCATATCCGGACAGGCGTTGATACTTTTTATGTTGTCGATGAGCTGGCGTGTTTCCGGCGCTTTGTCGGCTTGCATTCCGTATATTAGAAGGATAGCAGGTCTGTATGAGTGGGTAAATTCCACCAGATCGTCACGAGTAACGCCGCTGCCTACGTATCTTACTTCCCAGCCGCTTGATTCGAACAGGTCGGTGATCATCTGTGCGCCAAGCTCGCCCCGCTCGGTAGCGGTACTGTAAACGACGACTTTTTTGGAAACCGACGCCTTACGCGGCAGTTTGTTCTGAAGCTGGTCAACGATAGATCGGTTGATCCGTGTGGCAAGTGCTTCCTGGACAGAAGAAATCTTGTCTTCTTTTTCGAGCTTTTCGATTTCGACCATGATCGGCCAGATAATGTCAGAATAGACAGCGTTGGCTGGCACTCCGCATTGAAGTGCTTCTTCGATAACAGAGCGACTTGCAATTCTATCGCCATCTAACAGTGCTTTCAGGTATCTCTCAAGTACATTTTTCTTTAACATTTCGGTTTCTCCAGCATTCAGTTTCTTTTTTTTCTTTTTCGTTTTAGTTTTAGGTGCTGCTTTTACAGTTACAGTTTTCGTTTTACTCGTCTTCTGAGTTTCCATTTGCTAATACCCCCATATTAATCAAATTCACATTAAATTTTTAAATAGCATCTCAACTTGTTAAATTAGATAAAATAAGCAACTCAAGTAAAATACCTATCGGAGAAGGCAGTGAAAATTCTTTAGTTAAAATAGGCGATCTAGCGAAACTGGGAGAGTTGCGAAGGATTCAAGTTTTTGTCGTAAGTTCAGTTGATTTAAGGGCTTACAGTCATGCAGCCAATTTGTGTCCCATAACAACCGCAAAATAGAGCTTCTCTCTATTGTAAAATTTTTTAAGAAATTTGATATATTAACAATTTTTGCGGCAAATTATCATGGCAGCATAACCTCAACCGCATTATTTCAGCAGGTTTGTGTTAAAAGTGTCCTGGTATTAACTCTATGCTGCTGTTTTTGGATGAATTCTGCCTATTCGGTGTTTTTTAGTTGACCGGACGAGCTAAGCGGTTTATATTCATTTCGTTCTTTAACAATAAGTACTTGCAGGGAACGCGGTGAAAATCCGCGACGGTCGCGCCGCTGTGATCGTTCGCTCCGGAAGTATCCGGAAACCCCGGCAGCTTTTGCCACCGTATAAAAGCGGGAAGGCGCTGTCAGGCAGAACGAGAGTCAGAATACCTGATCACGTAAATACACATCGTTCTCGCGTCAAGGACAGCATTTATCCGGACTCTTCAGGTCATCTTAACTGGCTATGAAATCCGGAATACACGAGCTTATAAGCCGTTGCTACCATTCGTGGGAGCAGCGGCTTTTTTTATTGGAAAAATTTCGAAATTTTAACATAAGGCAGACAATAATAATTAGTTAGTTCGGAGGCAAGGGATATGTAAGTTTAGATGAAAAGAAATGTGTAATATTTTAAATCAAGTTTAAAACCAATTTGTAAGAGGGATTAGTAAAATGAAAATCAAAAGTTTAATTTGTATAGTAATTATTAGCAGTTGTGTGGCTCCGGCAATGGCAATGGTGCATGTGTTTACTGACTCATTGGGACAGACCGAATCAATTGATGTTGAATACTGGACAGGTACCGGTGATCATGAAACAATTCTGGTCATTGACTGGAACAAATCTGGCAGCTATGTTTCTGAATCACACGCATTCGGTTATAGCTGGGACGGATCTGCGACTTCGGTTGCAAATATGCTCGATGCCATCGCATTAAACAGCAATTTTTCTTACTCAGCCAACTACGGTTACCTGAGCAACGTATCATATACCGGCTCTGATGGTGACCAGCACACACAAGTTGCCTCGGAATTAGGAAGCGTCAATACCGCAAGCACCGGCGATATGTATGCTGAATGGGGAAGCGCCAATGATACCTGGACTATGTTCGGTCAGTGGCAAGCTAGCGGCGGCGGCCTGGCCTCTGAATTGATCGGTGACGGCCAGCTTGAAGGAGTAAATTTCTTTTATTATTTCCAGCAGGACACTTTCCCATACGAAAATCTGGATGTTCCAATCGTACCGGAACCGGCTACGATGGCTTTAATGGGCATTGGAGCTTTTCTGGCGGTAAGAAGGAAAAAGGCATAAATACCGTATCTAATCCGGCTGGACAAAATCGTAAAGTGAGTCCTGT
>JAIPFN010000222.1 GCA_021736615.1 Phycisphaerae bacterium
CGGCAGATGCGGAGTAGACATCGTCGCTCCGGGCAACTGCCTTGTTCCTGACGCTAACAGCCCGGATGGGTATAGCCCGACCGGAAGCTGGTCGAGCTATGCAACGCCGGTTGTCGCAGGGACGATGGCACTGCTGACCCAGTACGCAAAGTCGGATGTGCTGCTGTCGCCAGCTGTTGCCAAAGACGGCGGAAACTGCGTTATGAAGGCGATACTGCTAAATTCGGCAAGGAAGCTGCCGTACTGGCACAAGGGAGCTGCAACGAAAGAAGACGATAACCAATACAGCCTCGACTTCACACAGGGAGCCGGAGCATTGGACGCAATAGCCGCTTTTGACCAGCTTAAAGCCGGTTTTCAGGGCACCGGAGACGTTGCCAATACCGGATGGGACAGCAATACTATTGTGCGGCGGCAGGATGATTTGAAGTTTTACAGGTTTGACGTTGATGAGCCTGCAGATAAGGTTATTACGGTTACGTTGACGTGGAACCGGCATTACAAGAGCGAGTACCCGTTTGAGGCCGATTACGATGCGGACAGGGACCTTCGGGTAGAGTTGTGGGGGTCGGACAAGGATCGGCCCGGCAGTGCGGTTATGCTGGATTTCAGCGATACGGTAGACGATAATATCGAGCATATTTACTACAGGACCAGTGGCAAATACAACAGCTATGAGATCGTCGTGATGAGCAATGATGGCCCTTTTGAGGCTAAAAACGGCGATTTTTCGGAGTCGGGCGAGCGTTATGCTTTGGCCTGGAGTGTTGCTGGGACGGCTGTGGAGAGGGAGATCGAGTGGAGCGACCTTGACGGTAACGGGGCGGTTGAAATGGCCGATATGATGCTCTTGATGGAGAGGCTGAACCGCTCTCCGGACACTATAAACGGCTATATTACTGGGGATATCAATATGGACGGGCATATAGATGCACTGGATATGATGGAGCTTGCAAAGGAAATCAGCCCCGAAAACCGGCAATAAAGGACATTGTCGACATTTCCCACCTATGGTTTTTGGGGTTTTTGGGCCGAAATTTGGCCCATAAAACGTCAAAAATTTGCATTTTTGCGCGCTTTTTGCGCACTTTTTGGTCACTTTTGCGCACTTTTTGAGCATTTTTTGCCTGCGAAAATTCCGGGAAACTAAATTCAACAAAGGTAGTATACCCGCTTTTCGGACATCAATTACTAATTACGAATTACTAATTACGAATTGAGGAAGCCGCCTTCGGCGGGACCATTTTATGATTTACGGGTATACTGTGACAGGTGACAAGTGCGAAAATAACACGTAGTCTATTGTCTAAAATTTTTTCAATAATTTAATAAAAAACTGTAACGTTATTGCGACTTTTCCGTCTTTATTATTGTACTGTGTTCGGTTAGTCGGATTTTTTAGGTTGGGTTGTCGAGTGAGATTGTCGTGTAGTTATTTTTCTCTCAGAAAGGTCGATTTTGATGCGAAAAGAAAAGAATCTGTTAGTATTGTTAGTTTGCGTTGTTGTTTTTTGGGTGGGATGGGTGTATGCCGAGCCCATGACATTGCATGTGCCTTCTGTGTCTCATTCGACGATTCAGGGTGCAATCGATAGCTCCAGTAATGGCGACACTGTAATAGTAGCGCCCGGCATATACACTGAGAACATTAACTTCCTGGGCAAGGCGATTACTGTTACAAGTGAAAACCCGGGTGATCCGGCAATTGTCGCAAATACGATAATAGATGGCGGGGGCGCCGGCAGTGTGGTAACTTTTGCGACTTCTGAAGGGCCAGATTCGGTATTGAGCGGTTTTACGATTACCGGCGGAACCGGGACGCTGAACGATTCATTAGGAGGAGATATTTACTGGGGGAGCGGTGTTTACTGCTGGGAGGCTTCTCCTAGGATTAAGAACAATGTAATTACCGGCAACGATGGAACGATTAATAATGTCTATGGCGGCGGAGTAGGGTGTTATAACTGTCAGGCGATCATCAGCAATAATATTATTAAAGATAATAGTTCCTATGCCGGCGGCGGTATATGTGTTATTGGCGGTGATGCAGAGATCATATCTAACTTGATCTCTGACAACGTCGCCGATGTCGGCGGCGGAGTTGTTCTTATTGGCGGCCGGTTGATCGGCAATACAATAGTCGCAAATACTTCACCGGCAGGAGGCAATATTTATGCTGATGTTGACAATGACTGGACAAACCTTTTAATCAATAACATAATTGCCAACGCCATTGGCGGACAGGAATTAGTATGGGGTACATCAGACGGATACGAACGAATCAGATATAACAATTTCTGGAACAATGAAGGAGGCAATTATTCCAACATTCCGGATCAGACGGGCTTGAATGGCAATATTTTCGCTGATCCGCAGTTTGTTAATGCTACCTTGAACGATTATCATCTGACGGGTAACTCTCTTTGTATAAATGCCGGCGATCCTGATTTTGATGTTCCAGGCGATGAGTATGACATTGACGGTGATGGGCGGATTTTTGCTGGTCGCGTTGATATTGGCGCCGATGAGTATACTGGTTTTATCAATCCGCGAGCGTATGCCGGCCAGGATCAAATTGTTACTTTAAAAGGTTCTACGGTGACACTTGACGGCAGTGGGAGTTTTTTTAATGATCCTTCTGGTACAAATGAATATAATTGGAGCCAGGTTTCCGGCCCGGCGGTTGTGTTGAGTGATAATACGGCTGTCGATCCGTCGTTCGATGCGGTTGAATATGGTTCATACGTTTTTGAGTTGGTGGTAAGTGACGGTGAATATGACAGCTTACCCGATAGGGTTGTTGTTACATTCGCTAATGCGATTCCTGTCGCAGATGCCGGTGTGGCTCAATATTTCAGTGATATTCCGAGTAGTGTCACCCTGGACGGCAGCGGGTCCTATGATGCTTGCGATGATGTGTTGACTTATTCCTGGAGACAGACGGAGGGGCCTTTGGTCCAACTAAGCGATGCTTCCAGTGTCAGCCCAACATTTGTGCCAACGAAATTAGGGGTATATCTGTTTGAGTTGATTGTTAATGATACAGTCAATGACAGTGAGCCTGATGTTGCCGGTGTTGTAATTGGCAACCATGCTCCAGTAGCTGATGCAGGTTTCGACAGGTATGCCGCTACCGAGGTGGTTCTTGACGGGTCAGGGTCATACGATCCCGACTTCTATGAGGGTATAACCTATAATTGGACCCAGGTGTCCGGTCCGGCTGGTCTAATTACCGGAGCAGATACGGCAACGCCAACGGTCAGTGGATTTACACAGACAAGTTCGATTCAGGAATGTGTGTTTAAACTTGTTGTCAGCGATGGCGAGATGGATAGCGTTGCGGATAAAGTTAAAGTTAAGATCGTTCCGTCTTTCGGGGCAAATACACTGCAATTGAGGAATCCGCCTTTTGATCCTGATAAGCCTACGATAGTCGCTTTTGGCGGCGGAAACTGCAATACGGGCGGTTCTATGAGTTTTGGCGGTCTGTGGGAAGAAAAAGTGAACTGGATAACTGCCTCGTATGATAAGCCTTATAGCAGGTATGGTGATATGCTGATTGTATATCTTTCCAGCGTTGCGCCGGATTATAAAGAGCCGATCCAGACGATGGGCTTTAGTACCGGCAATATGCCCGCGATGGATGTTGCCAATCGCATGAATTCATTTTACGGCGATGGGCGCTATGCGGTAAACAGGGTTTCTCTTCTGGATGCGGCATGCAGGGATTTTGAAGTAGATATTAATACTTTTGTTAATAATCCCGTTGACGGCGAACAGTGCTGGATAGATAGTTATATTGCCACGGTTAGCAGACGCTATCCGAATGTATTAAAAATTACATTTCCCGGAGGTTCGCACGGGGATCCGGTAAACTGGTATTCAAGTTCGATTTATGAGTCATCATACCCCGGCGGTGATATGTACAACGGGGGTATTATGGGCGGTTATTATTATTCGGTCGCGGGTCCCGGTAAGAATCTTCAGTTAGCTTCGGATACGAGTAAGTACTATTTCAAATGGATCAACAGTGAACCCGATTACCTTACGTTTTTTGACCAATCTCTATATCCCGGTCGTCTGCCTGAGGCGGTTACACTTGCCGGTCCGGCTGATGGTGATACTTTAGATGCCGGCGGTGCTGTGCTTAGTTGCTTGCCTAGTGAGAACGCTGTTAATTATAAGCTGCTTATGGGGCCTGATCCTTATGACATGAAACATGTTATTTCCGATACACCGACTCCGCCGGAAGGTGTTATTACTCTTTTGCCATACGAAACTACTTACTGGACGGTTAAAGCGGAGGATCAGTATGGTTCGACTATTTTTGCCGACCCGATCTGTATTAAGGGTTCCTGCCCTGCAAACCCGATCTTAAACCCGTTTGGCATGGAATACCTGGATCTGATCGGTTATGAGCTTGTGTGGGAAAAAGAGATTTCGGCAACAGTGTCGGAATACTGTTTTAAAATGAACGTGAAAAATATATATCTGCTGGATGCTAAAAATGTAACTGTTAAAATTGGTTCGGTGCCCGGCAATATTAGCGTAATAAACGGCAAGGTGTTTTTTGCTTCTTTGCCCGGCGGGCAGGAGGCTGTTAGTGACGATGCATTTATAATTAGAATTGACCATAGCGGAGCGGGTGATGAAGATGATCTCGTATGGGAGATCAGCGATGAAAGCGAAAGTTACCTTCCGGGCGATTTTGATAAAAATTATATGGTTGATTTTAGCGATCTGGAGTTTCTTGCCTATAACTGGCTTCGGTCTTCTGTGAACATTGGGTTAGCCGGATATTGGCCATTGGATGGCGCGTCCGGAGATGTTGCCAGGGATATGTCCGGCAATGGAAACGACGGTATTGTCAGCGGCGGTGCGGAATGGGCGCCTTCCGGCGGGGTTGTCAACGGTGTACTGGGATTCGACGGTGTGGATGACTATGTTTCGATAAACGATTATAAAGGTGTTGTCGGCGGGAAATCAAGAACCGTGTCGGCATGGATCAAGACGTCAAGTGCGGGCATTATCGTTAATTGGGGTACAAGCGGCATTTCGGGCGGCAAATGGATTTTGCATTTGAACGATACCGTTGGCTGGGGCGGTGATACAGGAACCTTACGTGTATCTGTCGGCGATGGTAGAATTGTAGGCACTACTGACCTGCGCGACGATCAGTGGCATCACGTTGCCGCGGTTCTGGTCGATGATGGTTCGCCGGATGTCAGCGAAGTTAAGCTGTATGTGGACGGCGAATTAGAAACTGTTAGTTACATTGGTCAGGAGCCTGTCAATACAGTCAGCGGAGATGATGTTTCGATAGGAAATATTTTTACCGGTTTTATTGACGAAGTTAGAATCTACAACAGAGCTTTTAGCCAGGAAGAAGTACAATTGCTTTACAACAATCCTTCTGACGATCCGAATCATGAAGATGTGGGCGATCTTTTTGACCTGTCTGACCTTGCCGATATTGCAAAACACTGGCAAATGCAGAATTGATTAAGCAGATTGTAACTGTTGGTGAAAAGAACCACGAATGAACTTGGAGCAGCATAGCCGCAACCAAAAGAAAAGTAAGTGGTGAGTAGTAAGTGGTAAGTGGGAAAAAGCGAATATCCAATAACCAACAAGGAATATCGAATGACGAAATAAAAACAGCGGTTTTTGTTTTGCAGGGCGGGGCTTGCAACTTTTTGCAGATGGACTTGTTTTTCTTTTTTTGTACAGCTTTACCTATGCATTTTCCGGATGAGCCACATTTTTGTATATGGTAAGAGGAAAGCGTTTTTCAACCGTCTTTCGGAGATGGGAAGATTTCTTCGTATAGCTTGTAGTTTGTTTCTTTAAAGCCGAGTTTGGCATATGTTTTCCGGGCGGTTGTGTTGTCTTGCTCTACGTAGAGTCTGCATCCGCAGACCTGTGGTGTGCTTGCTGCCCGGTTTCTTGCTTCTTTGTACATCGCGCGGAATATTCCTCGGCGGCGAAAGGCGGGGTCAACGTAAACGCTTTGTATCCACCAGAAAACTCCGTCCCGCCAGTCGCTCCATTCGTTGGTGACCATAAGGGAAGCGACGACTGCGCCGTCGACTTCGGCAACGAGGTAGAATCCGTACTTTGGGTCGTTGAGGACGGCGTTTACTCCGGAAGTCAATATCCGGTCGTCGAGGTGTTTGTCCTCGGTTTCGCGGGCCATTGATTTGTTGAAATGGACTATTCTTTCAGCGTCGTGGTGGGCGGCGTTTCTTATGTTTATTTTATCATGCATTGTATTTCGGTTTCTTGTATTTAATAGCAAACATTTTTTATTAGTGCGATAATTCTATCAAAATTGCTATGAACTTTCAAGGGGTTTACTTTAGTTTTGAGGTGTTCTTGTCTTTTTGGGTTTTTATTCGGAGTGCTCGCGCACTCGCGCTTCTGGGTGGGGTTTTGTTGGGCTTGTTGTTTAAATATTTATGTGATATCCGGTTGTATGCCGAAGTATGCTTTGGTTTTTTTAATTTACTAACATTTACTTTTGCATAGGGGGGAACCTATGAATGCACTGCTGGTGTATCCGCGTTGTCCGGATGTTTTCTGGAATCTTAAGCATATCCTGCGTTTTATGTCTCGAAAGGCGATTCTTCCTCCGCTTGGGCTGCTTACTGTGGCGGCGATGCTGCCGGATTCGTGGAACATCAAGGTTGTCGATATGGCCGTTAATAAGCTGGACGATGAGGATATCGGCTGGGCGGATATTGTGTTTATAAGCGGAATGTATGTGCAGGGCAAGAATGTTCGGGAGGTTGTCGACCGTTGCAAGGAGGCGGGGGTTGATACTGTCGGGGGGGGGCCTTTGTTTACTGTCGAGGCGGAAAGATTTGACGATGTAGATCACCTGGTGCTCGGCGAGGCGGAGGTCACGCTGCCAAAGTTCCTGGCAGATCTGGCTGTCGGTAGAGCAAAGCATATTTACAGAAAGACCAGGTTTGCCGATATTAAAGAAACGCCGCCGCCGAGGTGGGATCTTATCGATGTCAACAAATACGCTTCGATCGGGATTCAGTATTCGCGGGGGTGTCCGTTCGGGTGCGATTTTTGCGAGGTTACGAAACTTTTCGGCCATCGGATGCGGCTTAAAAGTGCCGAGCAACTTATCACCGAGTTTGAGAATTTGTACCGGGCCGGGTGGATCGGTTCGGTGTTTGTCGTTGACGATAATTTTATCGGTAACAAGGCGGTTGTCAAACGGGAGGTGCTGCCTGCGCTGACGGAATGGATGCAGAAGCGGAATTACCCGTTCTTTCTGAATACGCAGGTTTCGATAAATATTGCCGATGACGAAGAGCTTATGCGGATGATGAGCGAGGCGGGGTTTGAGAAGGTTTTTGTCGGGATCGAGAGTGTCGACGAACAGAGCTTGCAGGAGTGCAGCAAGGTGCAGAATGCAGGGCGGGACCTGGTTGAGTGCGTTAAGAAGATTCAGAATTTCGGGCTGGAGGTGCAGGCGGGGTTTATTGTCGGTTTTGACAGCGATAAGGCGACGGTTTTTGAAGATACGATCAACTTTATTCAAACCAGCGGAATAGTTACTGCGATGGTTGGTTTGCTGGGAGTGCCGAAGGGGACGGAACTTTATAACCGGCTTGCCGCGGAAAACCGGCTTATTGAGACGGGGCTTTATGAAGTTGACGAGTATAAGGTTTCTTTCGTGCCGAAGATGGACCGGGAGGAACTGGAGAGGGGGTATAAGCGGGTTCTTTCAACGATCTATTCGCCCGAGTTGTATTATGAGCGGATGATGACGATGCTGAAAAGTTATAAACTGAAAAAGAAAAAGATTCGACTGCGGGTGCTTGCTTTGGAGGCACTTTGCAAGTCAATCTGGCTGATCGGTATCTGCGGCAGGGACAGGCGGTATTTCTGGCGGCCTTTCCTCTGGACGCTATTCAGGCGGCCGCAACTGCTGCATGTTACGATATTCGCTTCGATGTGCGGGTATCACTATCGGATGCTGTTTGAGGAGTTGGAGGGGTAGGGGAAAGCAATTACGAATTATGAATTACGAATTACGAATTTTGGAAACCGCCTTTGGCGGTGGCTTATTTTATTTGGCGGTTTTTGTGTCTTTGGTTAGGATTCCGGTTGTTAGGTTTCCTTTTTTTGGGTTTTTGGTGTTTGGGAATTTTGTCATGAAGTATCGCTCGGTTCTTCCTTTTGTTGGGTTTGTGGCCTCGATAATTGCGGTGACCTGCTCGCCGACGAATTTTTTTCGGAAATTATTTTGTAATTTTTCGTCGATTTCGTGAAGTTTTTGCGATCTCTCCTTGATTACTTCCGGCGGGAGCTGATTTTCCATACTGGCAGCGGGGGTGTTTTTGCGGGGGCTGAAGCTGAAGGCGTGGATTTTGGAAAATTCTACCTTTTTTGCTATATTGCATGTGTCCTCGAAGTCCTGGTTCGTTTCGCCGGGGAAACCTACTATAATGTCCGTTGTTATGGCGGGGCGGTCGAGGCGTTTCTTTACCATTTCTACTGTGTCCATAAACGTGTCTATTGTGTATTGTCTGCACATTCTTTTTAGGGTATTGGCTGAGCCTGATTGCAGTGGTAAGTGCAGGTGGGGCATGATGTTATCGTGCTTTTCGAATATGTCGAGGAGGTCTTCGGTTACGTCGGCAGGTTCGAGGGAGCTTAGTCTTAGACGCTTTAATCCATCTACTGATGCTACTTTGTCTACCAGTTCTGCCAGGGGGTTTTTTATCGACATGTTCCATTTTTTTCTTCGTACTGTTTGTCTACCCCATGCGCCCAGAAATATACCGGTCAGAACAATTTCTTTGTGGCCGGCGTATACGAGTGCGGCAGTTTCTGCGAGGATTTCATCGATTGGTTTGCTGGATAAAATGTTGCGGATTTTAGGGACTATGCAGTATGTGCAGTAGCCGTCGCAGCCGTCCTGTACCTTCAAAAAGGCGCGACTTTGGCTCTTATATGCGCGAAGTGAGTGGTTTGTGGTCCTATAATCTTTTTTGTGCTTGATTTTAGTGTTGATTATTGGTCTACTAGGGGTATCTGTACTAGTATTACAGGCGATTATGTTGTTTAGTGCTTCAGGAAGGGCATTCTTTCTGTCGATAACAAGGATGTCGCCCGGGATGTTTTTCAACTCTCCGGTATGTCCGGCAGGCAGACAGCCAGCAACGACGATCCTGGCATCAGGGTTTTGTTTCTGGGCTTTTCTTATTGCCTGGCGGCTTTTCGACGAGGCAATGTGTGTTATGCAGCAGGTATTGACCATAATCAGGTCAGGTCCGTCTGCAAGTTCAACCTGCTGAAGCCCTGAATCTTCCAGGAGCTGGCGCATCTGCTGGCTTTCGTATTGGTTGACTTTACAGCCTAAAGTGTAAATATTGAATGTTTTCATTCGAATATGATATAAATTTCGTTACGAAATTGCAAGTAAATGTCTCTATTAGGTGTTATGGTGAGATTTTTATTAGTAATTAGCGATTAGCAACTAGCGATTAGCGATTAGCTAATGAATTGGCCATTTGGTCAGAGTTTTTTTCGGTCAGGAGTTTAACAATATGGCTTCATCGGTAAATAGCGTTTGGGCGATCGATATTGGGAGCAATGCTCTCAAGGCCCTTCGGATTACAGAAGGGGAAGATGGTCTTGAGGTTATCGGTTTCGATTTTATCGAGCACCGCACTATTCTTACCAG
>JAIPFN010000223.1 GCA_021736615.1 Phycisphaerae bacterium
CAAATCTTTTTCCGGTTTTTTTGAAATATTTTTGTTTTTTTTGTAAAATCGGCGTGTTTTGGCTACAAAAACGGGTGTTATCAGCCCCCATAGCAAGATAATTATACAGAAAATAGTAATTTCAAATACGATTTTTTGCTCTTATAAAATTTTCCTAAGCTCTTTTACGAAATTATTGTCCTCGAAAAGCCCCCTGACCTGCTGGAAATCTTTATTTTTGTCGTTTTCAGTGCCGTCCAACGCGTAACCGGTCTTACTTCTTTGGGAATATTCCTTTTCGGCATCGGCTAGAATGGCTTCTATATGCTCTGCATTAAGCTCTTTATGCCTTTTGGTTAACTTTTCAATAGTGGCAGGCGACATGTTATCGGCGTCGATATTCAGTATTTGTTTGAGTTTTTCTTTTGCCCAGACTTGCTGATCGCTGCCGTATTGCTTTTGTATCAGCCGAATCTCCTGATTAAAGGACTCTATAGAACTTACCTGGCCGATCTCAATCTTCTGCCATAGTGATTCCAGCCGGGCTTTGGGCATGAGGAGACCGGCTATATCTGGCCAATAATCGCTGTAGAGGCCTTTTTCATCGCATGTGTTATCAGTATTGGAATCCAGTGTTTTTTCGATCAGATATATTTCCGCATTTTTGCGGTACAACTCAATTGCTCTGACGGCATCGGCTCTTTTAATAACTGCCGCATCTATGGGGATTGTTTGTGATGAAGGGTCGGCTTGTGCGATCATTTCTTCAAGTTTTTTGCAGGCATCTATAATCATTGAAACCGTGTATGGAGTCATTACTTCAAAGGAAATCGCGTCGCGTTTGTTTTTGCCTCTTTTGTCTCTATTGGGCCATTTTAGGCCATCTCTGAGAGTTCCTGAACTTTCCAGCTGTATTGCCGGGACGATGTATGTCTGTTCGTCCAAATTGTAAATTTTACTGAAAGGGAAACTCGACGAATCAAATGGCTGGGCATGCTTTCCAAGCACAGCGCTAAACGGGCCGGTAAGCGACGGCCAAAGCATATACGTAAATGAGCCGGTCTTTGTACCCCTTAAAAGTTTGCCTTCGTGGACCGGGCCGAGTCGGTACATGTGGTTTGACTGGTTTGCCCCGCTGCCCGCGTTGAAAAAGCTTAGCAGTCCTGCGATTAGCAGCGATGATTTGTGGTGGGTTACGGTATATGGACCGGCGAAAACCGAGCATGCTTCTCCGCCGTAGAGTTCGGAATTTGCGAAGAAAAGCGAGTGTTCGGCGGAAAAGTGTTTTGCGATTTTACAGCCCTGTCCTACGTAAACTTTTTCTATAACCGCCCCGGTGTCCAGGGTAGCGTATTCTGCGATTATGAAATCTTTAGCGTTTACGTCTGCGCCGATATAAGTTGGCAATTCCGGATCGCAGAGAATCGTGCCGTTAATGAGCGTTGAGGCCCCTCGTATGATCGTTGACGGTCCGATGTTGACGTCGATTATCTCGCGTGCAAACGAAATCTTTGTGCCGTCTGAGATTACCGCGGTTTTTTCTCTGGCGGATTGGACGCATTTGGCGGCAATGGCATTGAGTTTTTCGATAAGCTGCGGGCGGTACCTGTGAAGGCACATCAAGTATGCGAACTGGGCGGTCAGGCCCTCAAACAACGTCACCTGCCTCCCCCCTGCTTCGTTGAGGACTTTGACTTCGGTGCCGCAGCCGAATGACGCGTTTTCGCTTGCCTGTACGGTGCCTGCGTTTTCTATGCAGACGCCCTTTCCAATATGATAACCGGAGATGTGGATGCCGATGTTCACAATTCGGCAATTATCTCCAATCGTGCAGTTATTTATTACGGCATTGTAAATGCAGGAGGGTTTTTCATTTCCGAGAGCATCGGTTACTTCACCCGATAGTGCTCCGATCTTGACGAGACCGCTAAAAGCTGAGTTACTTACCAGATACGGGTCGAATTCTTCTGTGACGAAAATAGTTGACCAGTCTGCGGCGGTGCAGCCGTGCTTTATCAGGATTGAGACCTGTTTGTCGGTTAGACTACTGTATTTGGCGGATTCCAGCATTTTTTAGCGATTAGCAATTAGCGATCAGCGATTAGCTGACCGGGCCTTGTTCGTCGTCCTTGCAATTTATTAAATTTCCACTGTTTTCTGTCCCTGCGATCGCGCTTCGGGTTTTTGTTGTCATATGGTTTATATCGGATATTAAAAGTCGCAACTTTAATTGGGCAGGTCCTAAAATAATGTTTCCGACCAGACAATAGCAGGGTTATTTTCGGACGTTATTTTTTCGTCTAAAAATGCTGTCGTCAGATTTTGAAGGTGCCGATTTAATACTTATAATTTAGGTGTTCGACAGGAATACTAAGATCAAAACAGCAATATATGAGCAATTATATGAGTTAATTGAATAGGATTTACTATGAACCATAAAACAACCGCGGTACATGTTACACATGAGGCAATTGGTAAAATAGGAGGGATCGGTGCGGTCCTTGAGGGTCTTTTTACGGCCCCGTCTTATCTTGAAGAAATTGAAAGGTCGATCCTTGTATGCCCGTTATTTAATTACGACGGGGATGTATCGAAAAGGCTTGGCGAAGACGGGGAGGTGCTTTATTCCTCTATAGACGGGCTGACAAATACCAGCTATTATTCGAACTTCCGGCATATTGAGGCGATGTTCAATGTTAATATCGTTTATGGTCGGCGTACGTTTGTAGATGAGCCGCACGGCATCGTAAGCTCGCCTGAAATACTGCTGATCGATGTTTCGCGTATCGAGAAACGCCCCATTAACGAAGTTAAAGCGGCGATGTTCCGGGAGTTTGGACTTCAGAGTAATCTCTATGAACATATCTGGGACTATGAGCAGTGGATGAGACTTGGGCCACCTGCCCTTGCCGCGATAAAGGCAATCGGCTGCGCAGAATCCGATGGAGAAACGGTTATTGTCGCTCACGAGTATATGGGAATGCCTACGGCTCTTGCGGCAAAGCTTGACGATTCATTCGACTTTAAGACGGTCTTTTATGCACATGAAGTCGCGACGATGCGGCCCATCGTTGAAAAAAGCCCCGGCCACGACACTATGTTTTATAATGTCATGGAAAACGCCCACGAAAACGGAATGTATGTCAATGAGGTATTCGGCGATCAGAACCATTACTTTAAGCACGCACTTGTTGACGCGTCGCGTTTCTGCGATACTATCCTCGCGGTCGGCGATTATGTTGTCAAAGAGCTGAAATTCATGGCTCCCGAATTTGACCTTGCCGACATCGATCTTACATACAACGGGATTCCCGCTTTTGAGATCAGCATGGAGGAAAAACATAATTCCAAACGCAAACTTCAGGACTACTGCTATAATCTGCTTGGGCTGCGGCCCGATTACGTGTTTACACATGTTACGCGTATGACGCCCAGTAAGGGGCTTTGGAGGGACTTTAAGGTTCTTGGGCACATGGACGCCGAATTCGGCAAAAAAGGCAAGACAGGCGTACTGCTGGTCCTCAGCACCGAAACCAGCAAGAGGCGCAAACGTGACATCTATGACATGGAAGCCGAATATAACTGGCCCGTCGCGCATAGAGAAGGCATGCCTGATATGTCCGGCGGCGAAGCTAAGTTTTATACGGGATTGCAGGAGTTTAACGCAAAGAGCCGTAACATCAAGGCTGTGCTGATTAACCAGTTTGGTTTTGATATGAACAGCTGCGGACAGCGGATGCCTTACGATATGGAATTTATGGATATTCGTAAAGGCAGCGACGCCGAGTTCGGCCAGAGTATTTATGAGCCTTTCGGAATCGCTCAGCTTGAGCCTTTGAGCTTTGGAGGCATCTGCGTTGTGACGAATGTCTGCGGCTGTGCGGGATTTGTTAAAGATGTGACCGGCGGCAGGGATGTGAAAAATGTGATCGTAGCCGACTATACCGATCTTGACGGTGAGGACTGGCGGAACGACCTCGAGGATCTTTTAAGCATCGACAAGGAAACGCGTGAGCATATCGAACATGAGGTCAGCCAGAAAGTGGCGAGGCAGCTTTGCGACAGGCTGCCTGTCAATGACGCTGAGGTCGAATGCCTCATTGCAAGCGGTTATGACATGGCCAGACATATGAGCTGGAATTCCGTGGTCAAGAACTACGTCATGAAAAGCCTGCATACGGCTCTGAGAACCAAAAAATGTAAAGAAGTGTTTATTTAAACTGACCTGTCGGCCAGTTTATAATTACGAATTACTAATTACAAATTACGAATCGAGGAAACCGCCTTTGGCGGATACATAATAAAGGTCAGAGATACTTTTTGCTTCTACGAAAAAGCTCCGGGCTCGTTGTCCGGGGCTTTTTCTAGTTTTCAAATACTGACCTTTCAAACCCTTCGCCCCTTTCACACCTTTCACACTTTTCAAACTTTTCAAACGCCCTTCCCACGACCTTTTTATTTTCCTTGCTTGACATTACGAGGAAATTTTGCTAAAATGAGCCCTGTATAGTCCTGTATGATTCTTAACAGGCACCTGTGAAAGTACGTTAAAAGCGGAAAAAAATAGGTATAAGGAATGGTGAGGGAAATGTAATGAAGAAGTTAATTTTGTTGTTAGTGTTGGTATTCGTGGCAGGCAATAGTGCCGCAGTAACTGTCATTACTACCCCTGCCGAGCTTCAGGCCGTGGGCGAAGATTTAGCCGGCGATTACATATTAGGTAATGACATCGATCTTACCGGCTTCGCCTGGGAGCCTATATCTTACAAAGCCGACGGTGAAGATATTCCTTTCACAGGCACTTTTGACGGCGCCGACCATATAATCAACGGTTTGACCGCAATTGACGCTAATGGTTCTTTAGACGGTAAGTATAAGTGTGCTTCTCTGATCGGCGTCCTTGGCGTCGATGGCGTGGTCAAAAATGTTGGTTTAACAAATGTCGATGTTTTATCCGATTGGTATGTGGCAGCTTTGGTTGGTGATTGCTATGGTACGGTATCCAGGTGCTATGTTACCGGCGGCAGCGTGACCATTGTGGGGACAAATGGGCGCGGCGGCAATTGCGGCACCGTGATAGGTATGACTCGTGAGGGTGCCACTGTTACAGATTGTTATGCTTCTGACACGGTCGTAACATTTGCGGATAACCTTACAAATTGGAATAGCCAGGCCGGCTTCATCGGCGGCCAGCACGCAGGCGCTGAAGGCTTAGTGGCGAATTGTTATTTTGAAGGAACAATCATAGGATTCAGCCCTGCCACCGAAACCGAAATCAGGCATGGCGGCGGCTTCCGGGATCACACCAGAGACGACAGTGTCACGATCAGTTGTTACTATGATATGGACCTTACCGGTTTCGACGACGGCCTGGGCTTTGGACGGACAACAGCCGAAATGAAGACGCAGGTCAATTTTGTTGGTTGGGATTTTGATGATACATGGACTATGATCGAAGGCCAGACTTATCCCACGCTCCTTCCAGAACCTCCCATAACGATTTACGTTGACGATGATGCTTCGCCCGATGGTGACGGGTTAAGCTGGGCAACTGCATTTAAATATCTCTGGGATGGGTTGGCTGTCGCATCTTATGGCGATCAAGTACGAGTCGCGCAGGGCACATACAAACCTGACCGCAACTCACGCAACCCGGCCGGGACCGGCAGCCGTGCTGCGACGTTTCAGTTGACCAGCGGTGCGACGGTCTACGGCGGCTACGCCGGGCTTGGCGCCCCGGACCCGGATGACCGGGACATCGAGGCGTACGAGACCATCCTCAGCGGCGACCTGGCCGGCAACGATGGTCCTGATTTTGCCTACAACGCCGATAACAGCTGCCACGTTGCTAACTGCAGCAACACCGACACGAATACCGTTCTGGACGGCCTTACCATTACAGCCGGTAATGCTGACAGTTCCTCGTCAATTGGCGATGGCGGCGGGGTACTTATCCAGTCAGGCAGCCCTGCGTTTAACAACTGCAGGTTTATCGGCAACATGGCCCAGGACAACGGCGGCGGGATAGCTGCCTATTCGGGCTACCCCTGTCCGAAAATGAACAACTGTATGTTTATCGGCAACTCGGCTGGTAATGATGGTGGAGGTTTTGGCTGCGGACACTCCGAACCGACTCTGATTAACTGTACGTTCACAGGTAACTCCGCCGGCGGCGATGGCGGAGGCATCTGCAGTTTTGCTTTTGGAACCATTTTGACTGTTAAAAACTGTATCCTCTGGGGCAACACTGCAAACGAGGGGCCGCAGATAGCATTGAAAAGCTTTGAGGGCAGTGCACTAATCAATTATTCCTGCCTGCTGGGTGGTCAGCTTGATATTTACACTGACTTTTCCGATCTTCTCTGGGGCACCGGCAACATTGGAGAAGATTTTGTCAATGACGATCCACTGTTTGTCGATGCTGACAATGGCGATTGCCATCTCAAATCCGAGGCGGGCAGATGGAACCCGGTAAGTGAAAGTTGGGTCACTGATGGCGTAACGAGTACTTGTATTGACGCTGGCAACCCGGGTTGTGATTTAGGTGATGAGCCGGTCGATGTAAACAATGTTCGTATCAATATGGGAGCTTACGGCGGCACAAACAAAGCAAGCAAAACTCCCGCAAATTGGGCTTCATTAGCTGATTTGACCAATGACCATAAAGTCGATCTCAAAGATTGGGGAGTTTTCGCTGCCTATTGGATGGATGGCGGCTACTGCATTCCCGCCGATCTCGACCGTAATGAGGTAGTCAATTTACTTGATATTAACCTTTTCACCAATGAATGGCTCTGGGAAAAATGATTCATAAATAAATAACTGCAACATTGCCTTGGTCTCTTTTAGCTTCATAAGTCAATCTTATAAAAGCCCAAACAAAAAACGCGGGAACGCAAGTTGAAAATCCCGGCTTTACGTCGCCCCCCCCCCGAATAGGAGTCTATAAACAACATACAAATCTTGTAAAAGCCCACCCAGAAGCGCGGGGGCGCAAGCCCCCCGAATAGGAGTCTATGAACGACGTTAATATTTTGTGAGATTCTTATTCGGAGTGCTCGCGCACTCGCGCTTCTGGGTAGGGTTTTACATTTTTGAGGGATGAACTATTTTGCGAATGCTTTGTCGATATAATACTCCATCATCTCACCTTGTTCGTAGACGACGTAATGGATTTTTTCTTTTAATTTTGGTTTTGTGAAAATCATTTTATTACTGCCGCCCACGGTCCAGACCATTGGTATATCGAACCCTTCTTTACGCAGCATCCGGGTCGACCAGTTCTTTAGCTCGCTAGCCGTAAGGTCTGCGGATTTGTTTGATTTGACAACTATATGCACATGATTACTTCTGACATGGACAGCATACAGATGCCACTGCCGAATATCGCAGTGTTTGATTATGGTTTCAAGTACGATTTGACGTTTGGCGGAGTTTAGGGTTACTGGGTCGTTTGTTATTTTCTGATATTCGTGTTTATGTATTCCAGTGTGTTTAGCAAGTTTTAAAGTCGTGCCATCCTGCCGGACAATGCTGCCTCGTTCATCGCCATGAAGCCACGTACCGTATGTGGTAAATGTAATGAAATATGCCAAAATGGGATTATTCATACATTACAACTAATCAGATAACCACAATAAATGCAAGCAAAAAGCCCAAACAAAAGCGCGGGGGCGCAAGCCCCCCGAATAAGAACCTCAAAACAACGTACAATCTCGTGAAAACCCACCCAAAAGCGCGGGGGCGCAAGCCCCCCGAATAAGCGTCTAAGCACGACATTCAAATTTTATGAGGTCATAATTCGGAGTGCTCGCGCACTCGCGCTTCTGGGTTAACCATAATGTCTTTGGACGCAAAAAAACGGGGCGACCTTTTTTGGCTGGCCGCCCCGTTGTTTTTACTTTTTGTGATTCTTACCAGCGACTACTCAAATTCGGCAAAACAAAAATGACCGCTGTAACAGCGTGCATGCGGAAAATGTTGACGATTTTAAATGTCATGGTAGCGAAAAAAGAATATTGGAAATCTGAATTATATGCTTGATTTGAGATTGAAATATAATAGTTATTTTTGCCTAAATAGTAGTATAGCATATTAAATTCAATACCGCGTTCTAAATGATTTCCCTTCTACATTCCTCGCCAGGAATACAATAAGAGCAACTATCGCAATCGCCATTACAGTACGCACCTTCTTCTTCTTTCCAGCAATCACGGCACATATCTTCACCGTTTAATATTTCATCAAAATCTTTTTCAGTATAGCGTCGTCCTTCTCCATTATTTTTACGCGTGAAACCATCCTTATCACAAACTTTCTCACATTCGGGGCAGAAATAGCCAATAGCCATAAGACTCACCTTTCCTAAAACAATTTTATGCAAACATTCCTCATATTAGGTTCACACCCAATAAAGTTGGTAAATCATGGTTACTTAATGTAAAAATTAAAATGCAAAAAGCAAAAAGACAAATAAAAACTTAAAAATACTAGTCCGGACTCAACGGGAAAACATGGTTTATTGTTCGTTTGGGCCTATTTTGAATATCCTTATTGCCGGTCCCGCAAATTTCCAGAAGGCGTTTTTGGTTCAGTAAGTTTCATGGGAGTTCAATATGACTTGCCAAGCAGTTTCGCTTTTTGCAAAACCAGGCGGACCCTCAATTTTGATTTTTAATTTGTCATTTTGATCTTTAATCTTTGATTTTTCATTTATACAATATAATTTGAACCAACTTTTTGGGAGTTGAACCTCATATTATTAAAATACCATTTGTTTATTTAAGAAAATTTCCAAGTTCGTTAAATATGTATAACTACCTCTTTCCCGCGAAAAACAGCATTGTCTAATTCTCTTATACCTTATATCCCTGTTCTAATGCCTTAATCATAATTTGAGCACAACCCATAGCATCTGATAGAGCTTCGTGGTGGTCCAATTCTATGCCAAGGTGCTCACACACTTCATCAAGAGAATATGAAGGCAGTTTCAGAAATGACTTTGCTGCTTTTATGGAGCAAGTTATCTTATGTTTTGGAATTGGAATATTATATTTCTCGCACGATTTATAGAGCACTGATTTGTCAAATGAAGCATTATGAGCAACAATAAAATCAGCCTCTTTCAACATGGGAACAAGCTCTTGCCAAACCTCATCAAATGCAAGAGCATCTTCGACATCTTCTTCTGTCAATCCATGAACATCAATACAGAAACTATGAAAATAAGTATGTGGATTAATCAGCCTGCTTTCTTTGGCGACTATTTCGCCATTAGCTATTCTTACGAGACCAATAGCACAGGCAGAACTTCTTTCGTTATTAGCTGTTTCAAAATCTATAGCAACAAAATCAGATTTCATTATATTTCTCCTTAAAGGCTATCAATCGCTTGCTTAGCTTCTTCAAATTTCTCAATAACTTTGTTGGCGAAGACACTTCTACCATTAGCTCCCTTTTTAATCATGTCAAGCCATGGAGCTAAGCTCGTTCTCCAACTCTCATTATATTCATCCCAGAAGTTGCTTATTTCATTATCTTTGATGTCCTTATATCCAAGTGGTTCCATTAACTTTTCAAGTTTCTGATGTGATAACTAAAGTACTCCCCGTTGTCAAGACCAAAAAAGTTTTTTTATAAGGTGGCTCGTTGTGCTTCCGTTTTAACCTTTAATATCTGATGCAACCGAGAAAAAATACTCTTTTTTTCGGTGGAGGATTTT
>JAIPFN010000224.1 GCA_021736615.1 Phycisphaerae bacterium
AATAATGGACGACCGTCTCAAGGCTGACGAGTATATCGTCTTTCAGGACGGCAGCCATGACGAGGCGATCAAGCTGGAACTTGCCGAGTATCTCAGGATCGAGTGCCCGAGGATATATGCTTTCAGTAAGCATCTGTAAATCGGGCGGATAGTTTGCCAGGGGGGGTCGGGAGTAGGTTGTGTGTACCAAAAGTGTACCGTTTAGTACCGGTTTTGAATTTGAGAAATTTAGAGTGTCTTTTTAGTCTGGTTATTTCGGTGTTTTTAGGCTAAAAATACGGGTGCTTATATTGATTTAAGGATATTGAAATTTGTTTTTACTTTTATTTATTTTGAACTCAACTAACCGGCAGACGTATTAATATTAGAACGCTAAGGCGTTGAGTTGGTAAAAGTTGGATGGGGCAGAAAGAGGAAGCCCTTGAGGGAGTAAAAGGAAAGCCCGCATGGAAAAACGAGCTTTCCTTTTTTTGGTTCAACTCCCAAAAAGTTATGCTAAACAAACCAAGGCGATGACGTTGCTCGTCTTATTCGGAACTCGTCTATTAGTCCTTTGCCCCGTTTTGTTACTATGAACTTTACTATGTCGGCGATCTCCTGCGGGGCGATCAGTTCATCTTTGTTTATGTCCGGCCGGACGTCTCCGACCATGTCCGTATCGACCCCGCCCGGACAGACCATGTGTACGCTGACCGATGTCTTGTTGAGTTCCTGGGCAAGCGAGATAGTCATACCGCGCAAGGCATGTTTTGATGCGGTATATGCAGACTGGCTGGGGTAGCCCTTTATGCTCACGACCGAGCCGATGTTAATTATATAGCCTCGTTCGGCTTTTTGTAGAAGCGGCAAGGCCTGTCTGCACAAAATAAACGGCCCGCGTGCGTTAACCTGCATGCACCTGTCAAAGTCCTCCGTCGCGGTATCTTTTAATAATGCCGAATGTGTAATCCCCGCATTGTTGACAAGAATGTCGATCACCCCAAACCGCTCTTGAATTGTTTTGACAAGCGACCTGATAGATTCCTCGCAACCCATATCAACGGTCATGGCGATGGCCTTGCCTCCGTTTTCAATGATTTCGTTTGCACGTTTTTCGAGCGTATCTTTACTCCGTGCAACAAGAATAACAGTGGCCCCGACCGACGCAAGAGTCCGAACGATCTCCAAACCAATCCCTTTACTAGCCCCGGTAACCAAGGCAATTTTATTATTCAAATCATCCATAATCAATTTTAATAAGCGTCCGCTTAAAGCGGGTCTTTCCGATATTTTAATGTTGTTTCATTACACTATGGTAATTATATAGAAAATTCCCGGCTTTGCAAATGGTTAAGGTGCGGTAAATCGGCTAATTAGCGTATACTCGTGTTTATTAGTGGTTCTGGTGGCATGGACGATTATCTATTTTTATGTAATTTTTTAATGTTTCAGTGGTCTATTATAAAGACAGTTTTGGCCGTGAGCTTGTAAATTAACCTTTGGAGGGGCGAATTTGTCATTATACATTATACGATAGACATTATACATTCTCAAACTGGGTCGGCGGGATATGCGACCTGTTTTTTATATAATTCTTGATTTTGCGGCTGGCTATGTTAGTCTCTTAGCTAATAGATCAGCGTTATATGCTTAATGGAACCCGATTACTTTTATAGGCAGGATTTTGAATATGCATAAAAAGGAAGTTTTATCGCAGCCTTGGACCAATACCGTTGAAGATATATCAGAGTTGCTAGGTGTTGAGCGTATCAAGGGGCTTGACTCTAATCAGGTTCATGCTATGCGCAAAGCGTACGGGCACAACCGCCTGCGTGAGGCCGAGAAAAAGAGTGTCGTCGAGATACTTATCGCTCAATTCAAAAACCTTATCGTCATACTGCTTGGCGTAGCGGGTATCCTGTCTTTTTGTTTCCATGAGTATATGGACGGGTTTGCGATAATCGGGGTGATCGTCATCAATGCTGCTATAGGTTTCATTATGGAGCTTAAAGCCGTTCGCTCTATGGAGGCTTTGCACCAGATGGAAAAGGTTACCGCCAAGGTTCGGCGGGGCGGAAAAATGCAGGAAATATCCGCAAAGGATCTCGTCGTCGGTGATGTTGTATTATTAGAGGGCGGAGATATTGTCAGTGCCGATCTTCGTTTACTCACTGTTGCCAAATTACAGGCCGACGAATCGATACTTACCGGCGAATCGCTTCCGGTCAGCAAGCAGATCGACGTTATCGAAGCAGACGCCTCTCTCGGCGACCGTTTTAATATGCTCTTTAAAGGTACTTCGGTTACACGCGGCAGCGGCGAAGCGGTGGTTACCGCAGTCGGTATGGAAACAGAACTTGGCAAGATCGCCGACCTTGTCCAGAAAGCCGAAGACGAAACAACCCCGCTGGAAAAACGCCTCGACAGTCTTGGACGAAATTTGCTTTGGGTTACGCTTGGTCTTATTGCTGTAATTGCGTTAACAAATAAATTTATAAATCATAAGGAACTTAAGGAAGTGCTCGAGATGGCCGTTGCTTTGGCGGTCGCTGCTATTCCGGAAGGTTTGCCTATCGTAGCAACTCTCGCACTTGCCCGCGGCATGCTCCGTATGGCCAAACAGAATGCACTGGTTAACAACCTTGCCTCCGTCGAAACACTCGGCGGGGTGAGCGTTATCTGCACGGATAAGACAGGCACGCTGACAGAAAACAAGATGACCGTTACAGAACTTATCTTTTCCGATCAGAGGGTGGCGGTCGGCCCTTTGGATGACCAGAGCCGCGGTGAGTTTTCGGTTGACGGTAATACCGTAAACGCTTTGGAAAACGAGCGGGTTAAAAAACTTCTTGAAGTCGGGGTGCTTTGCAACAACGCTTCGCTTAATAAGATCGAGGGCAAAAATATTACCGGTATAGGCGATCCGCTGGAGGTTGCGTTTCTGGTGCTCGCCAAAAAAGCCGACATCGATTATGAGCAGGTTAACCTCGAATACCCCGAAGAAGCAGAGGACGCCTTTGACTCGGATACCAAGAAGATGGCGACATTTAATAAGACGTCGGCAGGCTACTGGGTTGCCGCAAAGGGGGCTATGGAGTCGATCCTTGATGACTCTGCTACTGTGATGGGTGCAACCGGCAGTGAGGAAATGACCGATACATGGCGTAAGTACTGGATTGACCAGAACCTCGCCCTTGCCGAAAAGGGCTATCGGGTACTTGCTCTTGCGACCAAGGTCGAAGACTCTCTCGATGCCGACCCGTATAAGGACCTTGAGTTTATAGGTCTTGCGTGCATGGAGGACCCGGCTCGCGAGGATGTTAAGGATGCTATCGAAGCTTGCAGAAGCGCAGGCATTCGTACTGTTATGATAACCGGCGACCATCCGAAGACAGCAGCCAGTATTGCCGCATCTATTCGGCTAGCCGGCGACGAGTTCCCAGACGCTATTATCGGCAAAGATATTATTCACGCCAGGGACATGAGTGAGGCGGACAAAGAACGGTATCGCAACACTTCTGTATTCGCCCGGGTTAGTCCCGAGCAGAAGCTTGACCTTATCGCAGTTCATCAGGACGCCGGTGCCGTTGTCGCCATGACCGGTGACGGGGTCAATGACGCGCCCGCTTTGAAGAAGGCCGATATTGGTGTAGCGATGGGCCAGCGAGGCACACAGGTTGCGCAGGAAGCGGCCGACATAGTGCTCAAAGACGATTCGTTTTCGACGATCATTATTGCAGTCGAGCAGGGTCGGATCATTTTTGAGAATATCCGCAAGTTCGTTATTTTCCTGCTTTCGTGCAATATCAGCGAGGTTATGGTAGTCTTTGCCGCATCGCTGGTTAACGCTCCACTGCCGATTTTGCCGTTGCAGATTTTGTTTCTGAACCTGGTTACCGATGTGTTCCCGGCACTTGCACTTGGAGTGGGCAGGGGATCGTCGGAGATCATGAAAAATAAGCCGCGATCGTCGGATGAACCGCTCCTGCCCCGAAAGGGATGGTTTACGATCATTGGTTACGGTACGGTTATGTCAGTTGTCGTGTTGACGGCGTTTACTTTGGCGTTTAAGCTGCTTGGTCTGGATGAGCGGGGGGCGGTAACGATCTCCTTTTTGACGCTGGCGTTTGCTCAACTTTGGCATATCTTCAACATGCGAGGGGCCAATACCCATTGGACCGATAATGAGATCGTCAGCAACCGGTTTGTATGGGGGGCGCTTGTGTTGTGTACGGCACTTCTGGTAGGCTCTGTCTATACGCCGTTTATGGCCAGGGTACTGAGTTTGAGCAACCCGGGTGTTAAGGGCTGGACGCTTATTATTGTCGCAAGCTCGATGACCTGTGTCGTCGGTGAGGTCTGGCGGTTGTTTACTGAGAAGCGGTCGAAAAGATAAGACTTGATTTTTTGAGGTAATTTTGTATTCTATTAAAAAAGAAGCCTGACTGTGTAGCCAGGCTGAAATGTACGATTGTTTATAGGAAATCTTAGATTGTAATTTGTATCAGGAGACCCACAATGGTTAAAAAAATCAAACAAAACATCACTCTGGCCTTACTTGCTGTCCTTTGCATAGTGTTAACCGGCTGCGTGTCAAACCAAAGCTATAAGCCGGAAACTGCAAAGTATGGCTATCTGGCGATGACTCCGCCGATGGGCTGGAACAGCTGGAACTTTTTTGCTAAAGATATTGACGAGGCAAAAATCAAGGCAATCGCCGATGCGATGGTTTCGTCGGGTATGCGTGATGCCGGTTATGAATATCTGGTTCTCGACGATGCGTGGATGGCTGCCGAACGTGACGAAAATGGCGCCTTGCAGGCTGACCCGGTTAAGTTTCCCAAGGGGATGAAAGAGATTGGCGACTATATCCATAGCAAAGGTCTGAAGTTCGGCATATACGAAGACCGGGCATACAGAACCTGCCAGTCATTGCCGGGAAGCTTTGAGCATGAAGAGATCGATATGAAAACGTTTGCCGAATGGGGCGTTGACTACATAAAGATGGATAGCTGCTCGGCAGAGGGTAACGGCAATCTCAGCAGCGAAGATTATATGCTCTACCGCAAATATATCGAAAAGGCGGGCCGTCCGATGGTTCTTAGCATCTCGGACTTTGGCAGTGCTGCCTGGGTATGGGGCGGTAAGGAGTCTTCTCAGCTGTGGCGGACCGGCTGGGACATCAGGCACAATATGAATTCGGTCTACAGATGTGCTGATTGTTCGGGAGGGAGCAACAGGATTCATCCGGCCTTTAACGGGCTTTGGCAGTTTGCAGGTCCCGGTTACTGGAATGATCCCGATATGCTGCAGGTTGGTAATTTTGAAATACAGGATGAAAAGGTCAATGAGTCGGCTAACAAAGCTCACTTCGGGATATGGTGCATACTGGCGTCGCCGCTTATGGCCGGTAACGACCTGCGTGTTATGGACGACAGCGTAAAGGACATCCTGACGTCGCCTGAGGTTCTCGCGGTCAATCAGGACAAACGAGGGCTTCAGGGGTACAAGGTATTCGTCGACGGCAACCTTGAAGTTTACAACAAGCCGCTGGCCGATGGGACCACTGCGGTTCTGCTGTTGAATAAGGGTAAAGATACAGCCGACATTACCGTTACATGGAAGATGATCGGTCTTTCGGGTAAGCAGCCCGTACGCGATCTGTGGCAGCGCAAGGACATTGGGATATTCGAGGATTCTTTCACCGCTAAAGGACTTGGCGAGCATGGCAATATGATGCTCAAGATCGGCAAAAAAGGCAGACCTTTACCGGCACCGGCACCGATGCCGCTTGAAAAATACACTATAACCCGTAAGGGGGTAACATCTCTTTGCGACTTGTATTACGCATGGAGGGAGCATAACCCGCCTGTTTACAATAAAACATTCGACGGAAAACCTATCGTAATTGACGGTAAGACATTCGAAAGAGGTTTCGGCTGCAAAACCAAGACCGACTTTATGTTCGCCGGAACCGAACGCGGAGACCGTATGATCGGAACAGTTGCGATCGATCCGGCCTATGAGGGAGAAAATTCCGGCAGATTCCGCATCTATCACGAAGACCGCTTTGCAAACAGAGTTCTCTGGGATAGCGGTAATATGACAAAAGATTCGCCTGCCAAAGAATTCAATATTGAGCTTAAAAATTACAACTGCATCATGCTGACCTTTGACGGCAAAGACAAAGAAACCGGACAAAAAGCAGGCGATGTACTCGGCGTCTTCGGCGACCCACAAATTATTGTTAACGACTAAGGAAATTAAAGCCTCTGGGCTATTTGTATAATGAAAGGAAATTAGTTATGAATCGAAACACCAGACTTATCGGGATTATTGCAATCGTATTTCTTGCCGCCGCATCTGTTGCCGTGGCACAAACGCCTGATCGCTTCATCGGCCGATGGGCGCTGACTATTCCCGGCGGAGGAGCGGGTTGGCTTGGTATCGAGGATAAAGGGAGCTACTTTGACGGAGCGATTCTCTGGGGCGGCGGAAGTGTCGTACCGGTTGACAGTGTGTATTTCGACGGGGACACCTTAAACCTAACCCGAGTCAGGAAAGTTGAACGCAAAGACAAAGCCGGTAAGGTTGTTCGCACCCAGAACTTCACAGAGACGATCGCAGCAACAGTTTCCGGCGACACGATGCAACTAACGCGAATCGCTCCCAATCGCAATGGTAAAGGCGTCAGCCGAGATACTTTTACAGGTAAGAGAATCGGGCCCCTACCGGTCAAGCCCGACCTTTCCAAGGCCAAACGAGGGGAAGCTATTAAGCTTTTCAACGGCAAAAATCTGGATGGCTGGAAACTGACCGAAAATTCGAAGAACATCAATAACGGCTGGTCGGCTAAAAATGGTATCCTTGTAAACAATCCTGTCCAGCCTGAGGGGCGTCATATTCGCTATGGCAACCTCATGACCGTTGCCGAGTTTGAGGATTTTAACATCAAACTTGAAGTGAAAGTCGACAAGGGCGGTAACAGCGGGGTATATCTTCGCGGCATCTATGAAGTTCAGGTAAGCGATTCTTACGGCAAAGGCCTCGACTCGCACAACATGGGGGCAGTATACAGCAGAATCACACCGACTGTAAGTGCGGAAAAACCGGCAGGTCAGTGGCAAACGCTCGACATCACGCTGCTGGACAGGCACGTGACGGTTATACTCAACGGTAAAACAATTATCGACAACGAGCCTTTGCTGGGATGCACAGGCGGTGCGCTCTGGTCAGACGAATCGCGTCCGGGTCCAATCTACCTGCAGGGAGACCACACGGGGATAAGCTACCGAAATATAGTACTGACGCCTTTGACGAATTAGCCATAAGCATAACAGTTTTTTTCTATATCGCTAATGACTAAGAAAGCAATACGATTATGAGTCAGGAACTGTATAATAATTGGATTCAGTCAATTTTCGTTGATTGTTCTGATTATGTTGAAATACCAGATGAATTGCTTCCTGGGTTTGTCAGTGACATTTTTGAAAACTATTCGGAAAAGCTGTCTCACTTTGAGGACTGGCAACTTGGATATGGGATTGACTATTTATTTAACAATGGTCAATCTGACCATGTCTTTGCATTGAGAGATGGGCCAAACCCTTTAAAAGAACGAATCAATGCTATTAAATCAATTAGCAATCTCTATAGAAATTGCTTTCAAACTCGATGTCAACCTACCTTGGGCCACATTTCCGAGCCGGGTAATGATTTAAATCGTGTATGCTATATGCTCTGGGATGTTACGCCGCTTTCTTACTGCAAGGGTAATCCTGACTATATGCAAATTTATGACGCTGTCACGGAAGTAATGAAGTTTGCAATTAGCCTAAATAATATTGCTTGTATTGAAAGCGGTTTGCATGGATTAGGGCACATTGTATCTGAACATAAGAAAGCAAAGAAAGTGATACAGTCTTTTTTAGATGATCCCAGCACAGGGGATTTCCGCTTGATAGAATACGCCAGAGCAGCCCTAATTGGATATGTGCTCTGAAATTAGGTGCAGATTTTTGGGAGTTTACATGAAAGCGACAGGGCTGAAGGAAAATGTGGTTATTAAGAGGTATCAGATTTCTCTTATCTCCCTTGTACCATTTTTGCTTATTACTTTTGGAATGACATGGGGGATATTATCGCTTTTTGCCTTGATCCCAAAACAGATGGCCGCAATTTTTGGTGAATTGAGCGGTCAGAATCCTCTTTTCTTCCTGGCGGTTTACACACCGGCAATCGCTGCTTTTATTGTCATTTTATATAACAGCGGTACTAGCGGCTTTCGGCGTTATATTAGCCGGCTGTTTCTCTGGCGATGCTCCTGGTACTGGTATGCATTTTTAATTCTTGGCGTTCCTTTGCTGTTTGTCGGGGGCTTTGCGATAAAAGCCGACCATTTTACGCAGCCGTTTACGTTTTTTCCATTTAAGCCGCTTCTCATAGCATTGTTGTTTGCAGTGGTCAAAGGCCCGGTCGAAGAGTTCGGCTGGCGAGGGCTGGCTTTGCCATTGCTGCAGCGTAAGTTTGCTCCCGTATGGGCTGGACTAATACTTGGTGTTATATGGGGCTTGTGGCACCTGCCGGCATTTTTGTTGAGTGGGACTCAGCAAAGTGCCTGGGCATTTACTCCTTTTCTGATAGGCACGGTCGCTGTCAGTTTGATCATGACGGCGTTATTTAATGCTTCGCGCGGCAGTATCCTGCTTCCTGCAATATTGCATTTTCAGCTTATAAATCCTATCTGGCCCGATGCCCAGCCATACGACACGTTCTTCTTCGCAGCGGCTGCACTTCTGGTAGTTTGGTTTAATCGAAAGACCATGTTCACCAGGGAAGGTGCAGTAACAAATGTTGTTCCATAAGCTTAATACGATAATTTGCTTTTTTAGCCTGGACTGATACAACTGCACAGAAATGCTGCAAAGAAAGCGCAGTAATTGCCAACCGCATAACCTACCAGTGCCATGAGTATACTTACCGGTACGAGTTTTTCGTTGTGGTAGGCCGCGACTATGGGGGCACTTGCCGCACCGCCGATGTTGGCTGCACTTGCGATCGCGGTAGAGTGAATGTCAACCTTGAAAATGTATGCACCCAACAGGCAGAAGGCCCCGTGTATGCTTATCCATACATAACATGCAAGAATGAACCAGCCGGCAGAGGCGTTAAGTTGTGAGAGATCGGCTTTGGCGCCCATGTTAGCTACGAAAATATACACTATTGCCATCGCAAGTTCATGACTTGACGGTATCTTTCTCGCCGGAGTCCAGGACAGACCAAGCCCCATTGTCGTGATCAGCAGGATTTTCCAGGTTGACGCGGTCAAAACCGGTTTGATCTCAGGTAGAATTACAGAGATGGTGTTTGCGATCCAGACGCAGGCAAAGCCGATTACGAACAGGTAAAGGAAATGTCTCATCGCGACCGGTTCGGTCTTTTCGTCTTGTGTATTATTGACCGCTTCAAGTATTTCGATCCTGTTATGGTCAATTTTAACAAAGCGATGAAACGGTTTTGCAATGGCTTTCGATGCAAGCAGGATGGGCAGCCAGACGATATAGACAGCATTGTCTCCAAGTATGGCAAGCCCGAATTCGCCTTTTCCAACTTCCAGTCCACCGGCGACGGCGGCCATGTTTCCGGTTCCGCCTATCCATGAGCCGGCTAGTGTGCCAAACGCCTTCCAGG